>NZ_JAXCLE010000014.1:0-103201 GCF_037027585.1 Solibacillus ferritrahens
ATGATGTTCTCCCGTTCTTAAATCGTATGGTCAGTATAACGAGGATTTCTAGTAATGAAAATAGAAAAAACCCGAATAGGTCACTTTTTTTTAAAGTGTCCACTATTCGGGGTTCAGTTCAAAAAATGATAAACTGACTTTTTTATTATTTAATTTTTTATTAGCTTAACGATTGTCATTTTATGCTGAAATAAAATTTAGTAAACCATGTGTATACACAAAAAGTTATGAGAACTGTTATGAGAAAGATTGTTATCGTTGACACACCTATCGAAAAACCTGCCCATAATAAGATAAAATGCGTTAATATCACGACAACTAATATGGGTAATCCAAAGAGCAAACTAACTAATACATTTGGATTCGATTTTACAGCTACTGATGGGTTTTCCCATTCTGTGCTTGGATTTAACATATCAAAAACTGGAGTAAGTAGATTATAACAGTAAACAAGCATTAGAATTATAATCATCATTAAGAATGCACCCATATTCATATAACCAAACAACATAAATATTATAAAGCTTACTATAACAGCAATGCCACTTGGAATAGATGCCAAGAAAACTTTAGAGAAATAAATTTTCTTTTTATTTAATGGCAGACTGTTGATTAGATAATAGTATTTACCTTCCCTTGAAAATGGCGTACCACTTGTGTTATTAATACAGCTCATTATTAAAACAGCATAAGCAAAGTAAATTTCAAAATATCCAGGTTTTGTAATATTAATAATCTCTGATATCCACCCCGCTTGAAAACTAAATAGCAAAATCAAGGTAAGGATTGGACTTAAAACAGCTCCGAGTACGAGTTGCATTTTGAAATATGCTTCAGTATTAATTACCCATAATTCTCTTTGAAAATAGTTAGCCCATACACTTTCCACATGGTAGACTTTAGTTTTTTTGCTGCTTGATTGGTTTACTTCAATTGTGCCATTTTTAAAGTAATGAATGGAATTGATTTTCACAATGAGAATGAATAATAGCGCGCTTAACCCGATCATCCCAAGTAAATCGATTACAAAAAGGTACGAAAAGTCTCCTGAAGTAAAAGTAGTCAATACATTACCAATAAATGGTGTTTTCAGTACGAGTTCATATATTTGATTAATCACATTGCTTAATGAATTCTTTAAAGTAATTAATGTTGTAAAATCTAATTTTAAATTATTGAAAGTTAGATGTTTCCCTACATAGTGTAGAACAGAATAACAAACCATTGCTGTAATTAAAAAGGTTATGGTAATATTCACCACCAAGTACGCCGTCTTATTAACAAAATAATGTCTAAAACTATTTATCAGCGATAGGATAAATAATATAAGTAGTATTGTTAATATGTTTGATATTGGAACTAATAGGACTAACTTTATTAATTCCGTAAATTTAGTCTTAAAACCTAATAACAATATCGATGGAATTTGTATAACTGCAGATACTACTGTCAGTACAAAAATAATACTCAAAATTTTTGATATAATAATTTTTCTCGGCGCAATTGGTAAGTGAGTTAAAATACCGTATTCATAGTAATGAAAAACTAATGAAATGGAAAAATAAATTACAAGTAAATATACTAACAGATTTGAAATTAGGTAATTGTAAAAAATAAATTCTTTAGTATCTCCCAAATAAAAAATGGCAATATTTATAGTCATTAGTTGCAAAAATAAATAGAAGAAGGCTATTATTAATACCACTTTTAGCATTGGTTGTTTAGGCTTTGAATAAAAAGATGAAATAAAAAACTTTGTTAATTGAAATCCATTATTAAACATTTTGTTTCTCCATAAAAATGGTTTCTAATGTATTTTCTCCAACTACCTTATCAATTTCTTCATGGAGAATGATTTTACCATCTTTTAAAATCGCAACCGTGTTACAAATTTTTTCAGCTATATCTAGTAGGTGGGTAGAAAAAAATACTGTACCCCCTTCTTCAATATATAACTTAATCGCTTTTTTAAATGTTAGAACGGACTTAGGATCTAAACCATTTAGTGGCTCATCCATAATAATGATTGGCGGGTTTATTGTAAATCCAACAATGAGCATCATTTTATGTAACATACCATAAGAATAGGTACCCATTGGTTTATACATTGCCTCTTCCATATCAAACTGCGTAATAAAGTGCTTCATTCGCTCAGTTTGATCATTATCATATAGTTTCATCACAAACCGTATCCAATCAAAGCCAGAGATATTTTTAAAAACATGGATAGTATCTGGGATAAAAAAGAATTGCTTTTTATATTTAGTTGATCCTGATTTGATAATACCGTTAATAGTGATAGTTCCTTCGTCAGGTTCTAAAATGCCAGTAATACTATTTAAAGTTGTAGTTTTACCTGCACCATTTGAACCCACAAACCCTAATATCTCACCTTTTTTAACGTGTAATTCTACTCCGTTTAAAATTTGTTTACTACCATTACCTTTTTTTAAATTAGTTATTTTTAACATCTTTCCCCCTCCGTCCATACTTATTAATTTTTATGATATTTCTTTTCAGAAATCCAATAATGCGAAAAAGTTACAGTTAAAGTGATCCAGACAAGTGTAATAAACATATTTCCGTATAAATGCGAATCGATTGAACCAGTTATTAATACCATCATTGCATGCTGACTCATTCCTGCAGGATTTAATAAGTCAATTATAGGATGTAAACCACTAAAAATCTTAAAAATAAGCAAGCACACGATACTGATTAAAGCTATAACGCCCTGACCATTAAATATCGTACTAATCATAAAAGTAAAACAAAGAATAAATAATACCCATATTAAGTAGAATACAATTGCTAGAATCATTTCAAGAAATGGAATATTATTAAATAAGAAATTTACATATACGTAAGATACAAAATATCCCAACATTACACTAATAGCAATAAATGAAAAGTTAGATAGTAGTTTCCCACCAATGTAAGCCCCTACTTTTACGGGTCTTGTTAAAATAAAATCCAGCATACCATTCGCTTTATCTGACTGAATAATACCCATCATCGAAATTACAATAATCATAATACCTAACTGGTCGAATTGTGACCCAAGTGTTGCAGCTATTACTTGTGCTCCATCCTGTTGTGTCATACTTGGATCAATTGTAATCCCCTGATTTCCACCAAGTGCTGCTAAAATTGATGGTAAGTAATATGTGACAACAGGTTGTGTTGCTCCTAAAAACATAAAAACAAGAGGTAACCAAATAATTTTAAACTCACGGAACATCTGTACATATTCCTTTTTAGTTAAAATATATAAAGGAGTCATACACTCACCACCATTTTTAAAAATATTTCTTCTAACGTATCACTGCTTCCAACTTCAAATTTAACTATATCTATATTGCTTTCGAGGGCATCTCTGAGTAGCCTATTTTTATTTAACTGAACATTATCTAGTCTAACTTTTGCTCTTTTTCCAATTAATTCAACATTTTTTACATATGGAAGCTTTTCAATTAATTCAACCCATTTCAAATCACTCGATGCAATTTCAAGATGTACTACTGATTCTTGATTATTAGTTATTAATTTATTAATTGTTGTATCTTCAATTTTTTTTCCTTGTTTCATAATGACAAATCGTTCACATATTTCTTCTGCATCGCCTAAAATATGAGTAGATAATAGGATAGTTGTGTCATGTTTAATTTCTTGGATTAAATTTAACACTTCTCTCCTACCTATTGGGTCTAGCGCTGATACCGGTTCATCCATGACGATAAAAGATGGCTTGTGCAAAAGAGTTTGAGCAATACCTAATCTCTGCTTCATTCCTCCAGAAAAAGTCTGCACCTTTTCATTCTGTTCATTAATTAGTCCCACTTTTGTTAAAATGGCTGGTACTTCATCAATAAGCTTTTCTTTTGATATTCCTGATAGCTGGCCCATAAAAAAGAGTGTTTCTTTGGCAGTCATCCAATGAAAGAAATCAGGGTATTGTGGGAGATAACCAATCTCTCTTTTCATATTTGAAATTTTCTTCCCATCTAGAAGAACTTCCCCTTTATCCGCATATAAAATGTCTGAAATGATTTTTATTAATGTAGATTTTCCAGCACCATTTGGTCCAATAAGCCCAACACATTGCCCATGTTCAACTACCATAGAGAAATTATTGACAGCTGTCTTAGATTTAAATTTTTTTGTAACATTTTTAATTTCTAACTTCATTAGGCTTTTCTCCTTTTCTTCCAATTGTGAAATACAGAATTGGACCAATTGTATTAAAAAATAGAATTACTATTGTCCATAAAAGTACATTTGACCTCTCATTTCGATGTCTATACAAATCAAACAAAGCAATAAGAATAAGAATGAGACCAACAACGATAAACGGCGCGGCAATCTGTAATACAGCTAACCAATCAATATCCTTGAAATCATTTAACCCATAGTGAAGTTTCATTTATAACACTCCCATCATTTATTATCATTACCGATAACGATAATATAACATACGTTTTTTTGAATTGCACTTGTTTTTTTAATAAAGATAATAATCTTTTTATTTTTGTGATAATATTATCATTATAAATAATGTACTTTGCATCTAAATAAGGTACAATACTATTTAAAAAAGGAGATAATGCGGTGAATAAAGCAGAAATTTTAATGCATCCGGTAAGAATTAAAATTAGCCAAGCACTTATGCGCCACAATGAAAGTGGTCTAACGCCTCTAGAAATGGTAAAAATCATACAAGATGTTCCGCAGGCTACTCTTTATCGGCATATTCAAATCTTGCTAGATGCAGGGGTTATCAAAGTTATTAAAGAAAAAAAGGTAAGGTCTGTCACGGAAAAATACTATGCTCTTAATGAAGATGCTGCGCGTCTTGATTCAAACGATTGGAAAACAACAAAAATGGACGAGAAGCTTAGTTATATATCCTATTATCAATTATCCTTATTATCCCAATATCAAAGTTACCTTTCTTCAATAGAGAATAAGAGCGATTCAGAGGATCGTGCGACATTCTCACTTTTAGAATTGACCATTGATGAAGAAGAATTTGAAAGCTTTCAACATGATTTAAATGCTCTAATGCATAAGTACTACCAAAAAAATAATAATAGTAGTAGTGCTCGTACTCGTACAATAGCTGTGACGATTATCCCTGATAGCAATTCTCAGCACTGAATCTTCCCCTCTAAATTTACCCAATATCAAATCTTGGGTAAATGATGCTTGCGGTTACAGTTATAACGGAAAACAAAAAAGAGTAATACAGACCACCTGATTACTCTTTTGTCTGCAATTTATTTGTCCGCATAATTATAATTATTTTTTGTTCTGATTTTATTTAACAGGATTGATTTAGCATGTCCCAATAACCGACTTAATCGAATTTAATTAAACTCTGTTTATTTATCCGGATTGACAAGGTGTGGGTAGCCGATTTGAGAACAATCGGGACTATAATTCCGAAAGCCTTTATTTATAAGGGTTTCGGTTTTTTTATTTATTAAATTACAATTAAAAACAATTTATTTTCACAGTTGCGTGAAGAAATAAATATATGATTGATTACATTGTAGATTAATTCACCAAATAGTTTTCAATTTGTTTATGAGGCTCTTTTACGTCATTTCCATGACAAATGCTTACAATATCTGGCTTCATTTCTTCAATAACGCGTCGGCCACTTTTGATAGCCTCCTCCATATCAGATGTAAACATAGCCATAGGTTTTTGCAGTTGACCATTTTTCGAGGTAAATAAATCTCCACCAATCAACACACGGTCCTCTTTATGATAGTACACCACATGACCTGGGGAATGACCCGGTGTGTGAATAGGTATTAACGCTTCCATATTATCTAAATTTCCATTCGTCATTTTTAACGGCTGTACAAGACCTGGCTTCACAAGAAATTCTACCTTTTTCCTACCAGGAAAAGGCTCTTTACCTTCCATGTATGGAATATCAGCTTCATGGGCAAATACGGGCACTTTTTTTATTTCAAGAATTTTTTTCAATCCCCCCACATGATCAGAATGGCCATGTGTTAACAGAATTCCTTTTAATGTACCCAGCTTTTCTGCTTCATTTAAAATTCTTTTCCCCATAAAGGACATACCGGTATCAATTATGTATACACCATCATCGACCGTTACAATCCATGCACTTATTTTCATAAATAACCAAGCTTCAACTTTATGAATATGAGGCGATATCTTAAGGATTTTCATTCCCTTTCCCCCTTTTCTCTTTTTTGATTCTTTTACATAATTAATATAGCTCCCTGTTCCTTCTATTATAGAAACGGCAATAATAGCCCATTCAAGTGGAGAAACATCGCTAAACTTTTCCTTCCGCGTATTCACTGTTTAGACAAGTAAGTTAATCTTGAGTAATACGATTAGAAATCATATCTTAAATGTTTGAATTAAACACTGCTCATCATCAATTAATTCTTGTCTTTCATTAAACTCAATATTTAATTCAAGATATAGCTTTCTCCAAAATGAAACAGCACGTTTATTATCAATAACTTGTATCACAAAATATTGCCCTTGTTTCGCTTCAAATAATTTTACTACGGCTTTTGCTGCTAAACCTTTACCCTTGTACTTATTAATTATAAAAAAATCATTTATTCCTAAATCATTTTCCTCCTTCAAAAATGGCCGTTCCAATAGTAATATAAAACCTATAATACTACCATCCAATTTAATAAAGTACGGTGAAAGCCCCTCTATGCACCAGAATTTATCCAGGCTTTCATAATAAAAAGAACCGTCTGCTCCAAGGTCAATCATTGAAGTGAACTTTGAAAGGTCGTGCAGATACAAAGAGTAAAGGTTTCTTAAAATAGATTTTTCTGATTCTAAAACTGCCGTTAGAGTAATTGACATTTTGCAATAAACTCCTTCCCAACTAATTTTATTATTTTTGTACGTATGAAAGTAAACCAATAAATACATCTCCAATAATATACAATACATCTTAATTTTGACTCTTATATAATTTCGATAGAAATACCCATTATCCTTCGAAAATAGACTAAGTCTCTGTCAATATTACAAAGCACTAATCCATTGTAGACTTGTTTGCTCCCTATAAGGACATACACACGTATATATATTTTTAACACTCAAATAATTTCACTTCATCCATCTATACTTACTCTAAATTTGAGTATAGAAAAAGGAGCACCGACATTCCGTGCTCCTCGATAACTCTTTTAACAAAATTTCCCAAAACCATCAATCTTCTTCATCTAACTGATTCATTTTATCTTTCATCTGAAATAAAAAATGAAGTTGCATTTGTTTAGCTAATTTTTCTGCCAATCCAACCGAATTAAGATTATTTTGTTCCTCCATTATCTGTTGTTCAATGTATGATCTTAACTTCTCATATTTTTCTAATTCACTCACTCCGTTTACCTCTCTAAGCAAATGTTTTATTACCTAGTATGCTCATATTATGGAGTAATTAAATCTTGAATTTAACTCAATTTTTCATAATTATCTTCAAATTCACGGATAAACATTTCATTAAAATCCAATGCCCTGAAAGACGGAACATCCTTGCAACTTTTTTCCAACTCTTTATGAATAGCTAATAGCACTTCATCATGCGATACAATCCCAAATAAGCTCTCTCGCTTAATCTCACCTGTCGTATATATTGATAGGTCATCGTAAACCACGAAATCGATGTAGCGAACAACATTGAGGAAGCTGCCCCCATGTGTCATACCAATTCGTAATGGATCCTTTAGAGAAATGATCTTATTTTTAAATCCAAACTGGATGCCACCAGCTGGAATATATATAACTTTACCTTTATCTGTTTCTACGATTTTTTCTACTTTTAAAAATTCAAGTTTCATCTTTACTCCCCCTAGTATTACATCTAACATATACCCTGTTTTAGCAATTACTAATATGGTTGTCGTAAAGTTTTTAAACCTGTGTACAGATAAACAAAAAAGAGTAACACAAACCACTTGTTTACTCTTTTGTCCGCAGAATTTTTTTTTGCTTATTTTATTGAAATGAAATAAACTTACTTGTCTCAATTCGGATAAGTTATATTCGACAACGTAGGGGTGCTGGTTAGAGTCCGGTTAGGCCCATTATTTAAAAAGCCAGTAAATGTTTTTATATCAACTATTTTTTTAACTACTCCCCTTTTTAATTATCATGCATATGCTGCCAAATGTAATAATAACAATAAAGAAACAAGGGCAAGAGTACACTTACAACAGAAGTCATTGCTAGTTCAATATAGAAGAAATTGATGGAAAACGAAGGTTTTTTCGCTTCAATAATATCGAGAATTGGATTAACACCAAACGCAGCTAAAATTAATATGAAAGCTAAGTCCATACCTGTGTCTCTTACTATTTTTAAAGCTTTTGGTAGTTGAATTTCTCTTTCCTTATATATAAACTTAAATTCTAAAACAAAAAAATGGTATACTCTTTTTTGAATTAAAAAACCCAATACACCAATTAAAGTGAACAAGAATAACTTAAGAATGGATGTTGTAGTAAGGAAATCTAGCAGAAAATAAAAAGATACAATTGTACTAAGTGATAAGAAAATAAATAGTATATGACGCAACACAAATTCCTCCTATAAAGCCTCAATCAAATGTGTATTAAAGCTTAAACTACCGTTTCTTTTTATATTTTAATAAAATATTCTACAATACCTTAAAAATTCCTCCAAATTTTGTATAGACATGTCTTATTTTGGTTACTTCAGTTGAGCCAGTGCACTGATAATAAATAATAAAAAGTGAGCTAGATGATAACACCTAGCTCACTTTTTCACTATATTATTCCTGCACATCAATGGATGGTGAGGAGCAGCTTGTAATTTTTCTTCTGGTGTATAAATCAACTTAAAAGACTGAACCTTGATCTGTCTAACAATCGAAGGTGCTGTTCACTCTAACTCTAGGTGCAGCACATCAAAGCAGACTCTTCCTTTTTTTAGCTGTGGGCCCGCTCCAATCTTTCATTGAGGGCAACCGCAAGTTCTTTAAAGCGTTTCTCCTCTTCCGTGCTCAGCGGATCCCTTGAATTCCCCCTATCCAGCCAATAATCTCCATCTAACAATTCATACATGTCAAGAAGTGTAATTTTTAGAGTGACTGGATTTTGAAAAACAGACAACATCGGTTCCGGGCCATCATCCCAGTTGTATTCGTTCACTATCGCATGTAATAGTTCCGGCGAATTTATTCGTTCAATCTTATCGCACATCTTGTACTGAGACTCCTCATACAAAACCTCATCAACAAACCTTTGCTCTTCCAGTGTTAGAGAAAGGCGAACGGCTCCTTTAGTTTCGAGCAGAAGGTCAGCAATCTTTTTATCTTTACGTGCTTCATTCCAAGCTGTAGCTAATATGCCCAATGGGGAGTTCAGTTTGGCCCCAGCTTCGATGAGCTTTAACAGGGCTTCAATTTGGTTGAACTTTACAGCTTTTTTTAGTGGCGTATCACCAAGTTTATCCTGTGCCTCGAGGTCTGCTCCATGTTCGATTAATATTTCTATCGCCTGAACTGGCATTCGATTGGTCAAAAAAAGCATCAGCGGTGTTCTCCCTCGCTCGTCCCGTTCATTCACATCCAGTTCCGTTACTGCCTTCTGTACAAGTGAAAGATCATCTATCTTGCTAACTTCCTTTCAATTCAAGCGTACTCCCCCCTTTAACACAATACTATTATAAACATGAATGACATTCAGCTTTGCTGATAGATCGTTGCTGTAATATAGTCTTTAGGACAAATAAACATATAATATATGCCTTCAGCATATTCGTCATAATCAGCATAATCGATCTGCCCTATAAACCGCATTCTTCGTTCACAACAAGGACAAACCGGATACTCCGGATCCTGGACCCAGCTTGGATGACCGCCAATCTGAGAATTCAATTGTGACATGGTCCAAACTGCAGCATAATACGGTGATTGCGGCTCTTGTGAAAGAACTAAATTAGGTGAGGTTTCAATACTGCTGTTTACGTCATCCATATCCGAGAGATAAACAGGTTCTTGATTATAGCGGCTCCAGACAGGCATGCCATCATTGTCCAGCTCCATGTATATCGTGCTAAAGCTCCCACATAATTCACAGGTTATCACCTGTAGGTTCTCAATTTGCAGGTCGAGATATTGTAAAGCCGGATGAGAGGTAGCTGCGACCATCAACTTCGTTAACTTCCTATTGCACCATGGGCATGTTGAATGGCTCGTCTCAAGAAAATGGGCAGGATCTTCTTTAAGTACAACTTCATCATCATCTTGTTGGTCAGTTTGCCTAATAGCGTAACATAATGGATTTACTAGATTACGCCTTTCCCCATTCGAAGTAAGCTCCCATCCTCCATCAACAGCATAAGTTTCAGGCGTTACATATAACTGTTCCGCCCATTTTGGTTGATGCATTTGCCATTCGCGGTACTGGTTTATGACCTTAGCATCACCAATCCAGCCGAGTGCAAGGAGAAGTTGATTTCGGTTGTCCTCATCCCATAACACCCGCTCTATTAGCTGATCTCGAATGTCTTGTGGTGCATCTTTAAAAAGAATCGGATCCTGAAACAATCCGCGCTGTATAAGCTCAGGTAAAGCAACGGATATATTATCATCTCTGTAGCACACCAAAGCTAATAGAATATCTTGTGCTTCACTTTCCTTATTAACAGCGAGTAATTCCATTGCATATTTCAGCATACGCTGCGCATCTTGGTTTGATAAAGAAACGTAAAGCTTCTCCTTTCTTATTGGAAAGGGAACGTATTGAATTAGCGGATCATACTTTCTCAGTGCATGCATGACCTTGAGAATGTCCACTTGATCTGCTAATCCCTCATAGAGATTCACCGTTTTGCGGTTTTTCTCAATATAAGCTACCCGTTTTTTTCGTTCCTGCTCCTGATGACAAGGCATACAGATACCGTTTGTTTTGGCTGCTGTACTCGGTAGAATAGTTGCACTGCATCCTTCCATCCTGCATGGTATTCGTTCCGTCAATTCCATTCACCTCCAAAATTATAAACCAATATACAGTTTATTTTCTGAGAAGACTGCTGAGTATCCAAGTCTGTACAGCTCAAAATAAGCTGCGAACGGGTCACCATTTAATCTATAACGGGGCCACTGAAGATAATATGAAATCCAGTAATCACAAGCAATCGAGTAATATGCCTCGTCCAAAATTTCAATCGGTTCATCGTATTCAATCTGTTCGCTGATGATATCAAAAATCGTCTCATATATTTCAGGATCATATTGCTGACGAATTCCATCTATCGTTCCAGGAGGTACAATTCTAACCTCTTCAATTCCATCTAGGTATTCGGCAGAATCTTTCGTATCAAACTTGCCTGAAGATCCCAGCAATAAATCCTTTAAGCCTTGAATAAACTGCCTGCCATAATCTACTAGTATATCATTGGGTACATTACTATCTTTACTAATAAAATAGCCTGACACTGTAGGACCAGTATAATCCACAGGATTTAGCATTTCATAGATTTGTAATATCCTCTCCAAATAAACATGCCCATCTTCAAGAGGTTCAAAAGTAGCCTCTACACCTTTTCCATCTGGCATAAACATTTGAAAGTAACCATAGAATCGTGCTTCATCGATATCTGCTTCCCCGGAATTCATATCTTCATCCATCAATTGAAGTAAATATCTTGCATAAGATTGTTTATCCATATAAACGTTAAACCTCTCTTTCGCTTATTAGTGGCGGCTTTATTATAAGCTTTAGACGGATTTGGTAACTCACTAGCAACATTGCCATTCATACACGACTTTAGAAAAATCCCTATTTTTCAAAGCGTCTTTTGGAATAGAGAAAACACAATTCCCAGAATCCCCAAACATAATGCCGCATTCGTCATCAATATCCAGTTGCAATAAAAGAAAATCGTCATCACCAAATCCAATATAATCATTCTGAACAAAATAAGGATAACCGCCAATTCTGCTCTCGCTACTATAGCAATCATCGCTCAGTTTCTCATATTCTTCTTCTGATAACTTATTCATAAAAGTTTCTTGAAATAGATCTAATGAGGAAGACATAGGCATTTCCCTTGAATTAAAATACATTTTACCACTATGTGAAAATGGAAGATTCATGTTATATTCTTCATTTTCATAAGGATGTTCCTTTACTAAACGTTCTTCATTTTCTTCATAACTTTCAATGTATCTTACTAGAATGGGGTCTTCCAAACCGTACAAGTCTTCGTTTGTAACAAAAAATTGCAGTAATCCCTTTTCTGGTAATTCAACAATATTTTCAATGTCTGCCAGATTGATTTGTGCTAAAAACAACATAGGTTTTCCATTTTCACCTATCGGATAATCTTTACTATTTTCCAAATAGGGGCATCCCCCTAATTTACTATCAAAAGGTTTTGTTTCTTCACGCTTAAAACTTATCTCATTACTATATCTAAAAGTACCTTTAATTAGGTTTTCATGTTCTTTCAAAAGTTTAGGAATTTCGTATTTCATCAATGTCCCCCCTATTTTAGGATTACTCTGCAAACCGAATTCTAGCCAATTTCCAAAATTGATTTAAAAAATAGATTTCAACCTATCTTAAAGATATTCTTTCTCAATAGAACGATCTTCCCAATCATGCCAAAAGTATAATACTTGCCCTACTGCCCCAGCTTCATACAGATTAGTATCAATGCAAAGGTATTCACCGCCACCATTATTTGCAATTGGTATCCATTCAAATGGATTTACCTCAAGATTCCATTATTGCACCCAACTGGAGATTTAACGATTCTTTAAAGACTCTCTAAGAACTATCGCGTTTATTCTTCCTCATCTAGAAAATTAAAACCATTGTCAATAAGATTCTGTAAATATTCGTCAAAGCTATTTGCAATCACTTCATATTGGTCAGGGTCGTGCAAAAAGCGAACAATTTGACCGCATACTCCTTCATCAGATGGATTAAAATCTATAAAAAGTCTTGATGTTCCACCATTATTCATACAGTCTGAAAAATGAAGATACTTCCCCGGAAAAAGTCCCTCTGGATTAATCCTAGGGTCAACAGCATCCTCGTCATCTTCGTATTCTAAAAGATAAGAGACGTCTTCCTCTTCTTTTGAACTTTCGAGCATCTGCTGGGTAGACAGTAAATAATATGGGTATTCTTCAATATCTGATCCAAGAATACAAACCGCAATTTTTTTTCTCCATATTTCCGCCAATAAGTACCATCAATATTTTCTAATAAAGAGATTAATGATGCTGGACAATTTGGATATTCTGACCTTAATACTTCAATATCTTTTTTTGTGGCACCGTACGCAGTATTTAATTCCTCAAGTTCATCTGTTGTTAATGCTGATCTCAAGCCATTTAAAAATTTGTTTACTAAATCCATGATTTCCCCTCCAAATATAAAATGCAAAAGCGAGTGTACTTGTGGTTAGTAGTAATCCTCCACTTACAAAATCTATTATTCTCTTATCTATTTAATCTGTTTTCCGATTTAATCATTGAAGCTGCTAGACCAAATGTTTTCTTCTTCTGTCGTCATTTCACCTACAATTTCAGAAAAATCAACATCTTGAGACATCAGTTTTTTTAACTTATAAAATTGATTAAAACTTCCTGTAAAAGATTTCAATGAAGTGGACTCCGCAATTACTTCAATATTTTCAACAGGTGTGTAATTACATTCTAAATGAGTGAGTGCCGTCATTTTCTTAATAGAGGAAGCATCTCGAATAGATGAATCTATGAATGTTAAGTTTTTCAGCTTTTGATTTTGGGTTAGAAAATCTAAGTCGTTGAAAATAAATTTTTCAATCGTTAAGGCTTCTAACTTTTTCAATTTTGCGAGTAACATTAAGTCGGCTTCTGATACACCCTCCAATAGATGAATGTGCAGCTCCTTCAAATGGCTAATATCTGAAATTGAGACAAGCTGTTCAAAATTTAAAATGGAGACAGATAATTTATTTAGCTTTACATCCTTTAAAGGGCGATAGTTATTGATTTGTGTGTGCTCAATAGAAAGTTCCTTTAAATTAATTAAAGATTCGAGTGCTCTTATGTCCTTCACTTGAGTTCTACTTAAATTTAAATATTGAAGTTTATTTAATCGAGATAAAGGTACGATGTCCGTAATCGGATTTCCGCCTAAATATAATTTTTTTAGTGCTAATAATGATTGTAAAGGCCTAATATCAATAATATGATTCCCACTAAGTACTAGCTCTCTAACATCCGTACAGACAGTAAGCGGTGTAATATCAAAAATCTGTTTTCCCATAAGGTACAATATCTTACTTTTCACTAACTGTTTTGGATGTTCTGATAAGCTTTGAATTATTTCTTTCCATTTATCACTTAGCTGTTCAAACCATTCTTCTCCTATAACCTGTTGCTGGTTAGAAGCCTCTACTTGAAAAACAGGCAATTCCATATTCTTTAGTTCATCAAAAAAATGAGCTTCCTCCCTATACCCGTAGCTCCAAAAAGTTTCTTCATCGATCGTATATGCTCCGTTTTTAAGTGTTTGTGCAATAAATGTTATAAAATCTGTGATGTTGTACGCAATTACATGTTTAACCGTTTCATCTCGTCCAAAATTTATTAGCTGTCCATAAATTCCATTTGAATCAGGTTCTAAATCGATTCCTAAGAAGTTACCTCCATGATCTTGCGCAATGGGAATCCAATAGCGATTGAGATACTGCTCTTTAATCGCGCCTTCGGGAACGGAGTACGATTCAATCTGTTGCAGCTCCTCGTCGTCACTTAGCTCAAAACAGTTTTTCCATTCAGCAAGCATACTTTCTAATGACAGAAACGAAAGTCCAAAAAAAAGCCCTGGTCCCTCATCATTTTCACCATCATGTGTAAGATAAAGTGTTTTTACATCGTCTGGAAACGTAATTCCCATCTTTTGCTCGACTTCTTCAATTTTTTGCACAGTAGCGGGAGGGTTTAAAAACGGTTCGAAATGCTGACTAAATTGTTGCTGAATCTCATTAATAATTGTCTGAATCACATTATCAACTCCAAAGAAAATTATTCAATTAAAATATACTCATTTAATAATACCAATTATTTCAAATTATTAGTTTTGGTTCAATAGCTCTCTATGAAAAAAAATGCTTTTCTTGTTTTGAAGTGACTCCCAAAAATTAGAATTTATATTTAATGTGACTTGTCGTGACTATAAAGTGAAAAGCCCGTAAACGTTTATATACCAACGTTTACGAGCTTTTCATTTCCATAAGGTTCCCTACCATATACCCATATTTTGGGTTTTACCAATTATTTAGTGTTACTTTATAGCGTTGTGAAAAATGTCTGCAATGCCATTATCTGCATTCGGCAATAGATGACCATAAAAATCGGTTGGCGTGACCTAACCCCCTAGGCAATCAGAGATACGAATTTACAGCAGGCTATCTATTAAGCCACCCCTCTTCTCAGAGTGAACTAGCTTTTGCATACACCTGATTGGACGATATAAACTGGTGAATCGCTTCATTTGACTCCGCGCTTTTTTCAATGACGCATACATGCCCGCAGTCATCGAGGATTTGTAATGATGCGTATGGATTATTCTCTACTGCACGCTTCGCTTCATCTATGAATAAATGATCTTCCTTGCCAATTAGATAAAACTTCGGAATTGTACACTCACTTTGCTTTAGCTGCTCATAGGGCTTCTTCGCATTTTTCAATAAATACGTCCATTTCACAAACTCTTTACGCCCTAACTTCGCTGCCTCCTGCACAAAATAAAAACGTGATTTAGCATGCGATTTTTTCGGCATAATTAAGTATGCAAATGTTTTATAAAAGAGCATATATGGTGCGAAATGGCGGAATATCCATGCGCTCTGAATTAACAGTGACGACCATCTATTAAACTTGAGCACCGGACCAGCTAGAGTCATCGTTTTAATGTACTGCTTCGCACGATACATAAGCTCATTGCCGATAATTGTCCCAACCGAAAATGTTAAAAAGTGTGCGTGTTTAATCTTTAATTTCTCGAGCACCTCCGTAATCTTCGGTACTACATCTGCTGCGACATAATAATTTACATCTAACCCATTCGAATCGCCATGACCCGGTAAATCGATTAATAGTAAATTATAATGTTGCGATAAATAATCAGCTTGTTTATAAAAAAGGGTGCTCTTGCCTCCTAGACCATGTAGCAGCACGAGCCATTCCTTTTGATGACATGAAAATAGTTTTGTGTAATGTAGCATATCGGACTCCTATTAGGATATTTTTACGTTATCAGTAATCCAATCGAAAAAATATTATTCCAAGAAAAATAATATTTAGTTGTAATCTGACTATAACGTGACGGTTTAAGCACGTCAATTATTGCATACTAATTCACAAAATGCTCATATTTATTTAACAATTTCTATGTTTTAATGTAATTTTTGGTCCCTCACCAATATTTGTAAATTGAATTAAGTAACGAGATAAATAGAGGAAGGAATTTCCGTTATTTTTAAAATAACTTAAAAAATGTTGAAAATAAGGGAAGAAATTTCCGTTATTGACCAAAAAAACATGAATTTTCATGATTTTATTTAAAATAACGGTAAAACGTTCCCTTATTTATCCTAAAAATGAACTACATCATTCAAATAACGGTAAAATCTCCCCTTATTTTAGATGGGCACTGATGGCGAATTAGTTTAAGAATATTGGTAGACCTCGCTAGTTGTTCCGCACAGGCTTTTCATTAAATTAAACTATAAATTACATCTCCACTTTCCGCATTAACTCCTCTTATAAAAGCACCGTCCGTCATCCGAATACGGTAAATTAAACGCATTTCGTCCGCATCCTGCTCTGTTTTCCCGTACACCCTGTCCCACTCCAGTTGTAATTTTAAGTCTTTTAGTGGCAATAATTCTTTAATCGTCTTAATCTCTTTTCGTTCAAACTTTTCAATATCTTCAACCGATATATTCGGTGTTAAAAACATCAAAATGCCACCCGTTTTTTTACTAATATTCATATGGAAAAATTCATTTTCAATATAATAACCATCCTTGTGCACTACAAATCGGAAGAATGCGCGGTTTTCCTCTATGTCCTCTGCATCCTTCATTTCAACACGTAAATATGGTGTATACTCCGGATAGTACGTTTGAATAAACTGTGCGGCAATATGTAAACATTCCTCTTCAGAAAGCTTCGCCTCACCTTCGATTTCAACGAACCATATGAAACGATTCAAGCGCTTTGTATGTTTGTCCACTTTTGCCTTTACCCTATTCTCAAACGTACGCTGCATGTAATGATCATATGATTTCCCATCAGAATCTCTCCAGACTTTAGGACGCCAGTGGAGCTCTTCATACGCATCATCCATGCTTTCTTCTTCATATTGCTCCCATTCCTCATTGATGCCAACGATTTCTTCAATTTTGTCCTTTTTAGGCAACGCTTCTACGTTTGGAAACGGAACATAACTTTGCTTTCTCTCATCACTAGAATCAAATAACGGTTTGCCTGTTACCGCATCATAAGCCTGCCTTAAAAGCTTTGATTCATAGATCGTATATATACCTGACTCTGGAACGGAATCATATTGTTCATTAAAGCTTTCAGCACAAATTGACCAGTCACCTTCATACAATGCATTTATGATACGTTCCGTAGGGTAAAGCTCCTTTGGCATTTCAGGAGGATTTTCCATATAACCTGTATAGGTGAAATGAATGACTTCACCTGGATCGGTTACTTCTATAAGACAATAAAAACCGTCTAATGGAAACCCGCCAACAACTTGTCCATACTTAAAGCTTGTACTCGATTCCTTTTTATTTTGTTCTATTAGTTTATAATACGAAAGTGCTTCAGGGTATTGTTCACGTAGCAGTCGCTCGGCTATTTCAAGCTTCATCTCTTCAGTAATCGGTGTACCTTCTTTTGTAGGGGTTTTCGCAAAATCATCAAGTCGGCCTTTATCATCTAATCGAATAAAAACTCCTTCATCTTTACTTTGCCCTTTCCACATGAACGAAGCAATTCCTTCCTCATGATAATCTTCAAGTTCTAGCTCATAATGTGCAGGCACATTTGCATATTGCTGTGCTAAATTTAATAATTGTTCTTTTAACATGCGCTTTATCTCCTTTTGTTGTAATGGCTTGTGCATTGTCTCCTCTAGCTTTTGACGTATTGCTTTTCTGCCGCGGTGTAGATGCATTTTAATCGTGTTGTTTGGCTTCCCTAACATTTCTGCAATTTCAAACACTTTAAAATCATAAAAATAATGCATTACAATCGCTATTTGATAGTCTTTTTTAAGGCTTTCAATTGCGTTATGCAACTCGCTGTAATCCTCGCTGTTTTCCTGGTCTAGTAACTGAAGCTGTTCCATAATTTCTAGCTCTAACAGCTCCGTACGCTTCTTCTTTTTCAATGCAAAAAAGCTTTCACGAATCAATATTTTGTATAGCCATGTCGCAAAATATTTCGGCTCCTTTAGCTGAGCCAGTGCACCGAACGCTTTTATGAACGTTTCTTGCACAATATCTTCCGCATCCTGCTTATTTTTCATATATGTATATGCTTTAACTAGTAATCTAGGCTTATGCATCGATGTTATATGCCGGATTGCATTTTCATCCCCAGCAAGTGCTTGTTGTAAGTACTGATCCATCTTATTCCCTCCTACTAACTTAGAGTACGGATTTAGTTTAAAGGTTTCATTTTGTAAAACATTTTTAAAACTCATCACAAAACATAGTTTGTTTATCTAAGTTTATAATATTACGTGCTTTATCGGCTCAAAAAAAAGACTTCCCTATAGAGAGAAGTCTGTTAAAAATATAATTCACATATTTATAAAGCATGGAGGGGCTTTGATCTAACAAATCATATTTGCACCCTAACCCTAAATTCATCGTACCCATCCTATACAGGGAGCTTTTGCATTACCATTTTCATATGCGCTTCTTTATACTCTTCCTCAAACCGATTAATTAGCTCTCTCGTTGGCACTACTTCTTTAATTGCACCAATACCTTGTCCACTTCCCCAGACATCCTTCCAAGCTTTTTTATCTCCCTCTTTAAAATTCATAGTTGAAAGGTCACCTTGCTCTAGGTTATCTGGATCAAGCCCTACATTTTTAATAGAACCTTTCAAATAATTACCATGCACACCTGTAAATAAATTACTATAAATAATATCGTCTGCCGTACTGTCTACAATCATTTGCTTGTATTCTTCACTAGCATTTGCTTCCGTTGTTGCAATAAATGGTGATCCAATATAGGCGAAGTCAGCACCCATCGCCTGTGCCGCTAAAATAGCTCTACCATTTGCAATCGAACCTGACAAGGCTAATGGTCCATGAAACCATTCCCGAATTTCCTGTATAAGAGCAAATGGACTTTGTCTTCCAGCATGTCCACCCGCACCAGCAGCAACGGCAACTAATCCATCTGCCCCTTTACTAATCGCCTTCTTAGCAAAATTATTTGTTATTACATCATGAAAAACTATACCTCCATAGCTATGAGCCATTTCGAATATCTCTTCACGTGCTCCTAGCGAAGAAATAATAATTGGCACTTTATATTTCATACAAAGCTCCATGTCTTGCTCTAATCTAGTATTAGTTTTATGCACAATTTGATTAATTGCGAACGGGGCAGCAGGTTTTTCAGGGTTATTTTTGTTATACGTATTTAATTCCTCAGTTATTTCTGCTAACCATTCATCAAGCAAACTAGTTTGTCGTGCATTCAGAGCTGGAATAGATCCTACAATCCCTGCTTTACATTGCTCAATCACAAGTTTCGGATTACTAATAATAAACAATGGGGAACCGATAACTGGTAGTCTTAAATTTTCTAAACTATTTGGTAAATGCTCCATAAAATCCACCTTTCCACTTTTATAAAAATTCAACATACATATATTCAGTCGACTATAATTGGTTGAAAACAGGTTTTCGCTTTTCAAAAAAGGCTTCGACACCTTCTTTAAAGTTTGTTGATTCAAAACACATTGCTTGTGCAAACCCTTCTAATTCCAAAGACTGGGACAGATCATCAAGAATGCTTCTATTTACTAGTTTCTTCATTAACCCCAAAGCCATTTGCGGACCTTCTGTAAGCTGATTTGCTAGTTTATACACTTCGTCTGTAAACAAATCATCTTCAAATACTCGATTAACAATTCCAAGTTCATGAGCCTGCTCGCTAGAAATTTTTTCTCCCAAGAACATCATTTCTAGTGCACGATGCCTTCCTATAAGTCTTGGTAAAAAATATATGGAGCCTAAATCAGGAATTAACCCAACTTTTGAAAAACTTTGAATGAATACGGCAGATTGATTCGCAATAATTATGTCGCAAGCTAATGCTAGGCTAAATCCTGCTCCGGCTGCAGCTCCATTAACAGCCGCAATAACCGGTTTCTCAAGATCTACAATGGAAGAAATCATTTCATGTCCCGATTGCAATCTCTTGCGACCCGAAGCCGCTTCTACATCTTTTAAAGCACTTAAATCACCGCCTGCAGAAAACGCATTTCCTTCACCTGTCAACACAATCACTTTTACGTCATCATTGTTTTGAACTTCAGTAAAGAAATCTTTTAATTCCTCGCGCATTTGAAGGCCAAGTGCATTTCTCACCTGAGGGCGATTTAATTTGACGGTACAAACACCATTTTCTGCTAATGTCACTTGTATACTTTGGTAGGTCATTACGTATGATCTTCCCTTCTTTTCGGATTACAATTTCATAATATTGACTATTTTAAATTTTTAGATATTTAAAGACAATTTTTGACCAATAACTCCATTTTTTCTAAATTGTTCAATATGGTCATTTGAATAATTTAATTTGGAAAGAATTTCTTCCGTATGTTCCCCGAGAATAGGAGCATGAGAGTAAATTTCCCCTTGTGTTTCAGAAAATTTAATCGGGAAACCAATTTGCTTAATGGTACCAGCAAGTGGATGGTTCATTTCTTTAAACAATTCACGCTCTATGACTTGAGGATCTTTAAATATTTGGTCAATATCATTAACAGGACTTACACATGTTTCTTCAGAAGCTAATAATTCTATCCAATATGCTTGATTTTCTTGCTTGAATAATTGTGTTAATTTCTGTTTTAATTTCTCTTGAACTTCCTCTGATCCCTCATGTAATGATATCCACTCAGGTTTTTCAATTAGTTCGCAAATCCTTTTCCAAAATTTGAATTCGGACGCTCCGACTGTAAGATATTTCTTATCCTTAGTTTTGTATACGTTATAAAATGCAAATTGACCATCCAAACGATTACTGCCTCTTTCAGGAACTTTACCTGAGGCAAAATAATCAGATGCCGCCGCATATAGCCATGTCACCGCACCATCCATCATAGAAACATCAATATACTGCCCCTTTCCTGTGCGTTCTTTATGGAAAAGAGCCATACAAATACCAGATAACGCCATTAGTGCTCCTCCGCCAATATCAGCTATTTGCACGCCCGGTACAATAGGTTTTCCATCTTTTTCACCTATAAGGCCAAGGATACCACTGTACCCTATGTAATTAATATCATGCCCAGGCAAGTATCGGTATGGTCCTGTTTGTCCATACCCAGTCAATGAGCAGTAGACAATTCCTTCATTAATCTTCGAGATTTCTTCATAACCTAACCCTAAGCGATTCATTACACCCGGACGAAAACTTTCCAAAATCACATCGGCATCAGCAGCCATTTTTTTAAATATTTCTTTACCTTCATCGGTTTTTAGATTTATTTCGATACTCTTTTTATTGCGGTTAATTGTTAAATGTCTTGCTCCAATACCTTCAATTGCCGGCTTTCTCCATCGGATGTAATCTCCTTGTCCTGGTTCCTCAATTTTAATGACTTCTGCTCCATAATCTGCCATCATTAATGTACAATATGGACCGGGCAGTAACCTTGATAAATCCAAAACCTTAACCCCTTTAAGTACTCCCATGCCTCATGCTCCTCTCTCTTATTCTAGTAGACGTGATATTCGATAGCATGTTGCTGGACTCAATGGTAAGCTCCCGTACGCAAAACCATTTTAAGTACCTTTCCCGCAGCATTTCTAGGCAACGACTCCATAAATTCAATAGTCCGCGGTTTTTTATATGAAGCAATACTACTTTGACAAAATTGTATTACCTGTTCTTCCGTCATCTGTCTACCTGACTTTAAGACAATATAAGCTTTCACAGTCTCACCCCATTTAGGATCCGGAATTCCCACTACTGCAGCTTCTAAAATATCGGGATGAGAATATAAAACATCTTCCAATTCTTTTGGGAAAATATTTTCACCGCCACTAATAATCATGTCCTTTTTTCGGTCTACCACATAAATATAGCCCTCTTCATCCATTCGTACTAGATCGCCACTATGAAACCAGCCCCCTTTGAATGCTTCTTCTGTTGCCGCCTCATTTTTATAATATTCCTTCATTGTAGTTGGTCCCTGATAGACAATTTCCCCCACTTCTCCAACAGGCACATCATTCATTTCATTATCCACAATTCGTACCCTTACATTAATAGAAGGTTTTCCAACAGATTCAGTCTTCCTAAGTGCATCTTCACCGGCTAAATACGTTGTGGAGGGACTCATTTCTGTTTGCCCAAAAGCTTCTAATATAGTTGCATTTTTAAACACTTCTAAAATTCTTTTTTTAATTTCAATAGGACAGATTGCTCCCCCTAAAGAACAATTCGTCATTGAACTTAAATCATAATCAGATATATTCGGCACTTGGAATAGAAAGTTCCACATAGCCGGAACCATAAACATTGTTTCAATTTTCTCATCTTGAACTGTCTTCAGAACGACATCTGGTTGGAATTCACGGTGGATAATAATCGTCCCTTCTATTAGACAATTCTGTAAAAGAGAGGACAGAGCAGCAACATGGAAAAGTGGAGAAATAATCAATTGCCTAGAGCCCTTTCTAGGTTGAGAGTGATAAAGTTTATTCATTGCATTCATATAAAAATTTTTATGGGTTAAGACTGCCCCTTTTGGTTTTCCTGTTGTACCTGATGTATATATAATGGCATGTGCATCATCGTCAGTGAGGTTTACAGGCTTGTATTCATTAGTTGTACTAAATAATGCTTCATATGGGATTGTGTTTGTCTCAAATTCTAAATTCTCGGCTTTAATTGGCACGATGATTTTAACTTGTGATAGGTTAATAGAACGAACGCTATCTATAAATTCTTCTTCAACAAATAATATCTTTACATCAGATTGGTTCAGGATATATTCCATTTCCTTTGAAGCTAAACGGAAATTGACAGGAACAAAAACACCACCACTTAAAGAAACCCCAAAATATAACTCGACAAAAGGCAGGCCATTCTTCAACAAGCAGCCTACCTTGTCATCTATCCCAACCCCTTGAGCCTGTAGCCATCCCGCTAAATGTAGTGAACGCGTCAAAAGTTCCCGATACGTTATTCGATGATTTCCATCAATAAATGCTTCCCGATCAGGAACATTATGTGCAGCATATTTAAGTGCTTCCCCAATTAGCAGCTGTTGGGACATCGATAATACTTTCTGAACCATACCCATCACCTTTCTATTAAAAAATAATAATGATCTTAAATGTTACTATCGTTTTAGCATCTCATTTAAATTATATTCATCTAGCTTCTCTTAATATGCAGAAAAAACTTCTTTATATTTTGAATCTGATTCATGCTCTTTCAACCATTTTCCAGTAAATTCTTTTGTCTCTTTTTCCCATTCTATGTACTAAGGGCCCGACAGCCGACAGTTCAAGATAATTAAATCAATTTCTACTTTAATTTCGGTTATATAGGCAGTATAAAATAAGTACACTTTGGTAAACGCTTATCTAAAGATGAAGAGATTGAAAAAAATCAAAAAGCAGAAAAAATATATCTATGGAAAAATTATAAAAGGAGAGATTGCGATTCAGCGAAGAGTGATATATTATGAGACGTTTGTTTGATATTAAACGGATGTTGTTGGTCATTTTGGTGTTAAACCTTATTGATGGCATTTTTACGGCCTGGGGACTCAGCAACGAATGGATTGAAGAAGCGAACCCCCTGTTGAGCTCGCTTTCACCTTTAATGATCCTCGGAATAAAATTTATCTTATCTGGTCTAGTTTGGTTTTTATGGAAATCAGATTTCCCTACAAGGTTAACGAATGTTTGGCGTGTGGTTCTTTCTTTCGTCGTGTTCTTATATACGGGGGTATTCTTTCTACACATGACATGGATTACAATGTTGTAAAAAAGCAGTTCATAGGTTTCTCAACTAAAACACAAAAATATAGGCTGACGAGAAAGTATTATTTTCTCGTCAGCCCTCTTTTTTATAACATATTAAATAAATTTTACACCATACATAACCAAAGTAACTATTAATAATACAGGCATAGCTTCCTGTGGTAATAGCAGCTCAATTTTACGTCTAATGACAAAAGCTACAACAATGATAATGATTACTAAATACAACAAATAGCCGCCCTCTGCGAAAATAGGCATTCCAGGAGATAAAAATAAAACGGTAAAAGCCATTAAGAAAAATACAAGGCGCGCTACAATTTGTGTTGCACGAAGGGATTTCTTTGCCGCAATTATTAAAAATGGCATTGAAATGAAGATGCCACCAAGTACCCCTCCTGGAATAATAGTATGTTCAATTCGCATCGCAATGTATAGTATCAACAAAAGTATAGCGGCTGTTAAAACATCTACTATCGTGCCATTTGCTCGATAAACATAAAGGCATCCAAGTATAAAAAGTAGCATCCCAAGCATAATCAATACACTTGGCGTTTTCTGAAGAAATAGAATATCTCCAATCGTTAATAAGGTATACCAAGTAATTAAAACAAAAAGCCATTTATGAAATGCGTTAAATTTTGTTTGCTGCACAAGTCTTACCCATGCAATTGTAAAGACAATATAAATAAGACCCGTTAAAGCCGCCATATAGGCATCCTGAATTATGTATTCTTCTGGATTAAATGGTGTCAACGTCACTAAAGTAATTGTAACTACATATGTAAGTATCAATATTAATTCGTTCTTCATACTGAGTCCTCCTATCCCCTTCATTATGGCACAATAATTTTAGGAAAAATATATTTTTTTCATTTTCTTCAAATTTTACACCACCTAGATCTAAGCGAAATTTCGACATTTTTAAAAAAGAACATTATTAAGAAAGAACGAAAGTTAAATAAAAAATTGTGAACTAGTTAAATATACACAGTAATTTTACATGCCTTTTTACCCCTCTAATTTATTGATAGATTTAGTTGAAAATAACATTATGAATACTTTAATGTTTATTTGCAAAAAACACTAACTCTCTAACTCGCTGTAATTACTAAATTTACCGACTAATTATGTCCCAAGGGCACTTACCATTTTTCTATATTGAGAATAATAATTACATATTACAAAGGTGAATAAAAAGACTCACTTACAACCTCAAAAAATAAATTGACCTTTAGACCTATTGCTCTTTTTATAGGTTAAATTATTCTTTTTTTGACTTGGATGATAAGTTCAATATATTTGTGATATCTAAAATATCAGCTAAACCCTAGTATTACTGAATTCCACCATTGACGCACTATGTCTCATTACTCTCTTTACCCTCAAAAAAATAGTTAATTAATTCCAAATGTGTTTTTCATATAATATATTCGACATAACATGACAAACAAATAATTTTCCATAATCTAACATAGTACTTACATCTAGAGAATTTAAATTCACAATTTAGTAATTTCCACCCAAAAAATCGAAGGAAGGAGGAAAGGTTGATCTTTAAGCACAACCTACATGCTTCAACTCTACATTTAAAAGTACAAAGTGAATTAAAAATCGAGGGAGGAATGAAATTGAAGAAGAAAAAAAATTCTAGAAAAGCACTTAGTATCTTCGCAACTGCAGCGATGACGTTTTCTTTATTGACACCAAGTGTTGCTAGCGCACAAACAACTTCCAGTCAACTCTATGAATCTTTTAGAGATTCCAATTCTATTAGTACTTTTAGTTCTGCACGCGAAAAATTGAACGCGCGCTTACTGGAAAATTTCAAAGAAGATAACAAAGTAACATTTTTAGTGAAATTTAAAGAGAAAGCGAATTCTGCTCAAGTTGCTACGGCTGCTCGTCAAAAAGCGGAAGATTCAAACTTATCCGCTCATAACGCAAAGTTGATGCAACGTTCTGCTGTTGTTTCTGAATTAAAGGCAACTTCTATTGAATCTCAAGAATCTGTAATGCAATTCCTTGATAAAGAAGCAGCACTTGGCAATGCAACAGATATTACATCCTTTTATATCGTAAATGCAATTGCTGTCACAGCAACCCAAGAAGTTGCGGAAAAAATCGCCACATTCGAAGAAGTAGAGAAAGTTTTACCAAATGAAACACGTCAACTCTTTACAACCAAAACTGAAAATGCCGTAACACCAAATGCGGAAGTTGCAAACGTTGAATGGAATATCGAACGCGTTAATGCACCAGAAGTATGGGACATGGGCATTGATGGTTCAGGTACAGTAGTTGCAAGTATCGACACGGGCGTTCAATGGGATCACCCAGCATTAAAAGAAAAATACCGTGGCTATAACGCAGCAACTGGTGAAGTTTCTCATGATTATAGTTGGTATGATTCAACTTCTGCTGGACGAGCTACTCCATATGATGACCAAGACCACGGAACACACGTTACAGGTACTATGGTTGGTAGTGAACCAAATGGCTCAAATCAAATAGGTGTTGCACCTGGAGCAAAGTATATTGCAGTAAAAGCATTCACTGCTAGCGGCGGATCAGATGCGGACCTATTAGAGGCAGCTCAGTGGATTTTAGCACCAACAGATGCTAACGGAAACCCACGTGTTGATATGGCACCAGATGTCGTGAATAACTCTTGGGGCGGTGGTCCTGGATTAGACGAGTGGTACCGTGATGTTGTTATTAACTGGCGTGCAGCAGAAATCTTCCCTGAATTCTCTGCAGGTAATACAACTTTCACTAACCCAGGGGGTGCTGGATCTGTTGCTGCACCAGCAAACTATCCGGAGTCGTTTGCAACAGGCGCAACAGACATCAATAACTTAGTAGGAAATTTCTCTCTACGTGGCCCATCACCTTACTCTGAAATTAAACCAGATATTTCTGCACCAGGTGTGAACATTCGTTCATCTGTCCCTGGAGGAGGTTATGAAGGTGGTTGGAATGGTACATCGATGGCTGGTCCTGCTGTATCAGGCGTAGCTGCTCTCCTTCGCCAAGTAAATGCAAATTTAACAGTAGATGAAATGGAACAGATTCTTCTAGACACTGCAAATCCACTAACTGACAGTCAATACCCTACTACACCTAACCAAGCTTATGGTTATGGATTAGTGGATGCTTATGAAGCTGTTTCCTCTATTATTACTGGACTTGGTACACTAGAGGGCCAAGTTACACAAGAAGGAACGGATAATGAAGCACCTAATTTCGATCATACTGCACCACATGAAACATATGCCGGAATGGATCTAAAATTAACCGTTTCAGTTAATGATAACATTAGTGTTTCATCAGTTGTACTTAACTACAAAGATGCAAATAATGCATGGCAACAAATCCCGGCTGGTCGTAAATCAGGAGATCATAAAGCTGGTGAATTCGCTGTAGTTATTCCGGGTGAATTAATCTCTGGTAATTCATTTACGTATAAATGGACAATTAATGACTTTGGTAACAATGAAGTAATCAGTGACGAGTACGTTGTAGAAGTAAAACCAGGCATCACTGTTGGTTATTTCGAAAACTTTGAAACACAACCAATTGGTTGGTACTCATTTGGTACTAATGATAGCTGGGATTGGGGTGTACCAACATCTGGCCCAGGAAATGCAGCCTCAGGTGAAAAGGTTTATGCAACAAACTTATCTGGCACATATGCAAACAGTATGAATGCTACACTTGTTGCACCTCCAATTGATCTACCTGAAGGAAACTCTTACCTACAATTTAAACATTGGCATAACTTCGAACAAGCTAGTACTGGTAGAGCATATGATTATGGACATGTATTTGTTTCAACAGACCAAGAAAACTGGACACAATTATTAATGGTTCAAGGTCTATCAAATAGTTGGGTAGATGCAGAGGTTGATTTATCAGACTATGCTGGACAACGTATCTATATCGGCTTCAATGCATTCTCAGATTCTAGTGTACAACGAGATGGCTGGTATATTGATGATGTGGCGTTAGCTAGCGTATCTCAAACTGGTAAAGTCTCTAAAGGTAAAAACAATAATAATGGAAACGGTAAAGGAAATGAAAATGGAAATAAAGGAAATAACAATGGGAACAATGGAAACAATGGGAATAAAGGAAACGGAAAAGATAAAGAGGCACTAAAAGAAGCTGTAGATCCAAAGACAATTAAACCTGAAGTACTAAAAAAAGATGAGGCACCTGAGATTGAAGTAATCAACAATCCAACACTTCTACCATTAGGAGCTCAAGTAAGTGTTCTAGAATCAGGACGTTCAGTTTATTCAAGCCCAGCAGATGGATCATACAAACTGACACATGGTACGGGAACATTTAATGTAAAAGCAGAGGCTTACGGTTTCACATCTGAAGTACAATCAGTCACTATTGAGGCGGATGGCACTTCTACTGCGAATTTCACATTAGATGAAATTGAACAAAATACAATAAGCGGTACAATTACTGATGAATCAACAGGAGAAGCGATCGAAGGTGCAACAGTTATTCTAGTTGAAGACGCAAATATCACACCTGTTGAAACAGATGCTAACGGTAACTTTGCCCTTACAGCATATGTAGGAACGTACACACTTAAAGTAATTGCTCGTGGATACCATGGAAAGGAAATTCCTGTATCTCTTACAGGTGAATTATCACCTCTAAGCATTTCTCTTGAACCTTTCTACACATATCCAGGTGGAGAAATCGGCTATGATGATGGCACTGCGGAAAATGCGCGTGCATTCAATGCTGCCGGAAATGCATGGGCAGTAAAAATGTCTCTTCCTGAAGGAAAAGAAAACGGAATTGTAACAGATGGTGTATTCCGCTTCTGGACAAATGAATGGCCAAACCCAGGTGGAACTGCATTTGCAGTGGAAGTTTGGGATGCTACCGGAGCAGACGGTACACCAGGTAAACAATTAGCTGGCCCAGTTAATGCAACAGCTCTTCGAAATGGTCAATGGACAATCGTAGATTTAACAGAACACAATATCGTTGTAAATGGTGACTTCTATATGGTTTACCGTCAAACAGTTGCAAACCCGAATACGCCAGGTCTAGCAACGGATGAAGATGGCAAAAATGCAGCAAGAAGCTATCAGCATGTATCAGGTGCTTGGTCTACAGCCCCTGCCGCTGAAGGAAACTATATGATTCGCGCACGCGTTAGCTATGAGGTAGTCGGTCCAGTAATCACTTCCCCAGCTACAAACTCAATTACAAATGAAGCTGTAACAACAATTACTGGAACAGCATCTCCAACAACAACAATTGAGTTAAAACAAAATGGTGAAGTGGTAACTACAGCAGTAGTTGGAAACGATGGCAAATTTTCAATTGAAGCAAACTTAGTTGAAGGGGCTAATGAATTTTCTGTTCTTTCGAAGTTAGATGGTCGAGTAACAGGTGAATCGACTCCTATTTTAGTAACTTTAGACACTATGTCTCCTGAACTAACGATCGACAAACCAACTAATGGTGAAAAAATTAATCGCGAAACAGTAACTGTAGAAGGTTTAATTACTGATGAAAACATTGACACAGTAACTGTGAATGGCTTTAACGCAAAGATTAGCGATGGAAAATATTCACACCGAGTTATTCTTGATAATGGAACG
Organism: Solibacillus ferritrahens; assembly: GCF_037027585.1. NCBI lineage: Bacteria > Bacillati > Bacillota > Bacilli > Caryophanales > Caryophanaceae > Solibacillus > Solibacillus ferritrahens. Next base: position 29,954 of record NZ_JAXCLE010000014.1, read on the forward strand.
AATGAAATCACTGTAGTAGCTACAGACAAAGCTGGCAACAGTACTTCTAAAACAGTTACTGTTACTGCAGATTTCGATGCACCAATCATTTCAAACTTAAAACCAGCTACAGACATTACAATCACAACTGGTAGAACAGTTAAAATTGAGTTTGATAGTGAGCCAGGATTAAAGCCTACTTTTGTAATCCATATGCCTTTAACAAACTTAGTTCAAAATGCAACTGAATTACCAATGATGGAACAAGGAAATGGTCATTACGTTGGTTATTGGACAGTTCCTGCTGATACTGTTGCAAACGGTGCAGTAATTGAAGTAATCGCAATCGATGGCTTCAATAACGAAACTCGTCAAAAAGCTGCCGGTAAATTATTTATTAATGTATCAGCACCTACTGCAGCTCCTAGCATTGCTCCTTCTGTAGAACCAACTAAAGAAGAGCCAAAAGAAGAATCTAAAGAAGAATCTAAAGAAGAATCTTTTAATGGTGATGATTTCACAGTAACACCGTAATAAACATAATTAGCACCTAATTTTGAGTTTCCCCTTTAAGTGATATAGGGTTCACCCAATTTAGCAAAATAAAACTGAGTTCGGTATTATACCGGACTCAGTTTTAAATTTGCCGTTATTCATTTTGCAATGTAATACGTGATATTGATCTTAATCAATTCCTAAAGAATTACCTTGATGGTCCTGTGCAATGGAGATCCGATAGCTCTTTAATTGAAGCTTCGTGGACCGAGAATGATTCAATTTGTTACTTAGCTCATAACTACCCAGAACTTTTAAGCCCATGATGTGAAAATAGCAATTAGCTGAGAGGAAAATAAGCGGAGGATTTACCCTTATTTGCAGAATTGTGCTCATTTTGATGAAAATAAGGGGAGTATTTCCGCTTATTTACGTTAAAAGCTTTAAATTTTATGTTTTTTTAATAAATAGCCGGAATTTCTTCCTTTATTTTGACCATTATTCACTTTATTTTTTAAATAACGGAAATTTGTTCCTCTATTTTGGACTCACCTTTACCCTAAGGTCCCCTCCTTTAGAGGTTATTGCTGTTATGGAAATAGGTCTTGTTTTAACCCTCTAACATTGCATTCATCAGATGCGTTTGCTTAATTTCGTTTATTGATAAGTATAATTCGTAGTTACCAAATTCTAAAATTTTATCTAATAATGCATTTAATGATTCTTGAAGATTTACTTTTACTTTTAGAGAGAATACAAAATTAGTGAAAGTGTTCCTACTCCCCTACCAAACCATCCTTATCAGCATCGTGCATATAAGGATATAACCAATGATCACTCGTTATTGGCATACTGAACCCAGCTGCTTTGGCTTCTTTAATTGTCACCTGTCCGTTACCATTTGTATCAACACTAGAAATATCACCTTTAGTGTTTGAATTAGTCGATTTGGGAGGTTCACTATTAGTTAAACCGAGTGATTCGTTTACTTCATCAGGGTTCACGTTGTCAAATGTATCAACGATCTTTTTACCCTTTAAAGTATACGTATACTGATAACTTGAAGGAATCTGCGTTTTTGTATTCGGATATTTGATAATGGCTTCAAACATAGTGGCACCATCAGCTTTACGGATTGCGTCTTCCATATAAGCTTGATCACCATGTCGGTTGAGCGTACTATTTTGTGGGGTAATATTGTATGCGTTCGATACCCCTCCGAGTGAATCAGCAATGACATGTCCTTCATCTAAAACGGAACTTTCGACACCAGGAACCTTTGCTTCATCAGCGTAGTATCTACCAGACGATAATACCGGTTCGTTATCGTCATCTTGTAGTATAATTTTGTCCGCAATGACACGTACTAATTGCCCGTATTCATTTGTAAATGCCCAATAATCACGGTCCCCGAAACCAATGTTAACTACCACGTTAGGTTCACGATGACCAGATAAATTACCGCCATCCACTTCTATAAGTTTATATCCTGAAAACTGGTCTTTATTTGATTGAGCTGGAGTTTCCTCTACTATAGGTTCATCAACAACCGTAGTGGCAGTTTCTTCACCTTCACTATTTTCATTTGTATCAACTGTTGTTACTTCTTGTGTATCTGTTTCTCCATCTGTAATGGATGCATTTTCTACTTCAGTACAACCAACCATAAAGATAGCTGTTAAAAGTAAGAATAACACGTTCATTTTATTCTTCATTTTTTAGGACTCTCCTATAATCATTACATATTGTTCACTCAAAAAGAATGCTAACATAGTTTAACATTGTTAACCTCTCGATAATAGTAGAAATATATTGCGATAATATTCAGAGATATTTTTTACTGGAATCAGATTTATTCGTAAAATGAAATGATATTAAACAAGATTCCGCCCTCCCAAACTCTTATTTAGTAATATGCAGAAAGAAAAAAGGCGCTAATTCTTATTATAGAATCGCGCCTTAAAACTAATATTACACATGCAAATTATCCTGTAGTAGTTTCTCTGCAAGTTTAATGTTTTCTTTTAAAAATATAGGTAATTCTGTATGAGTAAGAATCTCTGAAGTAGTCATCCAAACAACATCATCCACTTCATCCGTACTTTTAGCGTAAGGTTCCCCAGATTTATGCTGACATAGAAAAACGATATCTATCACATTTATCCCTGATTCTGTCACGAAGGAGGAACTATTTACATATTTAATGCCTGTAATTTCACAACCTACTTCTTCAAAAACTTCTCGTTTTAACGTTCTTTCCAAAATATCAGATGAATTACCTTCAATCTCACACTTTCCACCTACTAAGGAGAGGCCTCCACCAGCATGCTCCTCCTTTTCACTTCTATGGATTAATAGCCATTTCTCATTGCGACGAATTGCTCCTTCTACATTTACTACAAACATAAAATTTCCCCCTGAAATTTTGACTTTATCTATCAAATCTTGCCGTTTCAATAAATCACTTTCTTAAATACATCAATCTTTTCGTATTTTTCATCAGAAACAGTTTCAACATAGATCCACCCTCTTTTTCTGTAATATTCAGATGCATCCTCTGTTCTTAAATATAGTTCATTGAAACCTAATTCCTTAACTACTTCGATGGTTTTGTCTATTAACGCTTTCCCAACACTTCTACCTCGATATTCAGGTTTCGTATATAAAGATGCCAGCCAAGGTTTGTACCTTTCCCTTATCTTTAGATCGTTTTCAAAAATTGAAACTGTACCTATACATTCTCCGTTCTCAAAAGCAACGAGAGTTATTGGAAAAGTAGTATCCTTTTCATTTGAAATATAATTCACTACATCTTCAAATTTCTTACTACTACCAGTTTTCTCAACAAATTCCTTGAAAATCATTTTCGAAACTTCATTTATTTTATCAGGATGTTTTTTTAAAAAATCGATTTCTATTTTTATCACCCTTTCAATTATTTTAAATTCGATTCGAGTAAGGTCATTCTTACTTTTTACCAGCTACACAAGTCAAAATTTTTCTGATTCAAGTCTGTCTAACCAGTTATGAACTAATGCATTAAATACATCGGTTTGTTCGATTTGAAGGTTGTGACCAGCCATATCAAGAACTGAAAAAGTTGCCCTTGGATAATCCTCTATAAGTCGCCAGACATCGTGATATCCAACTATATGATCTTGGCGACCTGTTATAATTAGTGTGGGATATTCCATTTTAGACGAAATATCGAAAGTAAAGCCATATCCGTTTTGACGGATATAGTTCAGGAATTCCTCATTTGTTTGTTTAGAAGGAAGTAAAATTTCATTTCTAAACCTTTCCCATTCAGTTTGACCTTGTACTACCCCCATGGAGCAAAATTCCTCAGCATCTTCTGGAGACAAAAGAGATATGAAGTTGCTATCTCTTTTTATAGTGGTCTGCTTTGGTACTTCCCTGTCATTGAATTCAGGTACTGTCAATGGCGCAATCAGTAATAATCCACGAACTGTATTCTGTCGTAAACTGGCTATCCCTCTTGCAATGTACCCTCCATATGAATTACCACAAATAATAAACTCTTCGCCAGGGATAAGCTGGTCTAAAAGTTGTAATATTGCTTCTAACATATCATCAGAATTATGAATAGATGGTTGTGGCTCGGATTGCCCCATTCCCGGCATATCTATGTATATTCTTTTCCATCCGCTCCGTTTCTCAAATAACGGTTCCAATGCATGTAACATTACTTGATGGTCAAGCGTCCAACCATGCAACATAACGATAGGATATCCTTCTCCAATTACTTTATGGTAAATCGACACGTATTCTCCCCCTTTTACTGCGTTCAGTTAAATGTAATATCCACACTATTCTAACATAAATACCCATTTATTTTGTAAAGGGTATTTCCAAATTGGCTCAATTTAAAAAGGCACATTTCTTATTAAAGAAATGCACCAGATTACTGAATAAGTATTTTTTAATCAGAAATAACAATTAAATTTTCAGCTACTTGTTTCTGATCTGTAGAATTTGGGCTTTCAATTAAATCGAATGATACTTCTTGACCTTCTTTAAGAAAACTAAATCCATCCGGAAATCTTTTGTTATCAGGTAAGATCGAACTAAAGTGAACGAAAACATGATTAGAATCTTCACCATCAAGCATTATACGACCGTACCCCTTTTCAACTTTATACCACTTAACTATTCCCTCTCTTTTCATATCTTTTCATCCTTTCATTCGTTCAATAAATACATTGCATAAATTTTAACATAAATACTAAATTACTTGATAAGCGTTGCTCAGTCAAACGGTCTAATTGCTGTAAAAACATAGTTACTCTTCAAATAAGGTATAGCCAATTAGGATTTATGTAATAAAAAAGGAGACACAAATCCTCTGAGAATTGTGTCTCTAATTCACCTTTAACCGCGCCCTGTTTCAGCAGGTTTAGTATTGGTTTCTTTAACTTGTTGGCAACTAAGGGCAAAGCTTAAAATTGCTGCACTGCTACAAACATATGGAAGTAAAGTGTAGCCCCAATTAGAAATGACGTAACCGCCAAGCATTGATCCTAACGTAATACCCACATACAAAGCTGTCATATTCCACGCCATAACACTACCTCGTTCATTTGGATATTCCCCCGCTAACCTAGCGGTGTAAGATGTAAATCCTGCATATCCAATTAAAGCCCATAAGAATAAGCAGAAATAAATCCAAATACTTGATGTAAAGAATATGCCTAAACAAACGAGTATTAGCACTAAGAAAATGAGTGTAAGTTTTGAAATTTTCTTTTCTCCAAATCGATCTGTTAACTGTCCACCCGTAAGGCTACCTATGACAGCACCAATACCATAAAATGTTATAGCTGTAGCGATTTCTAATGATGAAAAACTATTCTCGGAATAAAGGGCCGCGCCTAAATAAACATATAAAGCATACATTGAAATCGCCCAACTAGTAGTCACACTTACTGAACCAAATATTCGTAATAAATTTCCCCCAAGTAGATTCCTCGTTGAATGGCTTTTCGAATTATTTTTCCATGTTTTATGATTTACTACTGCCAATATAGTGCCCATAAGAGCCAGTGCAACAAATACTGAACGCCAACCAAGAAAATGCTCTAACAAAATACCGATTGGAGCTCCTGCCCAAAGAGCTGTTAAGTGACCTGAGGCAAGAATCGAAAGCCATGTCCCTGTCCGATTTGGAGGTGCAACATCGCCAATAATTGCATAAAGCAACGGAGCAATTGAAGCAACTGATAAACCAACTAAAATACGACTAACAATTAACCAAAAAAATGTAGGTGCGAAAGCGGTTAGTATGTTAGAAATGACGAACAACACTAACCCAAATGTAATATACGCTCCCCGTCCATGTTTATCTGACAGCCACCCAAAAAAAGGAGCGAAAATAGCATAGGTGATTGCAAAAACGGTAATCATCCAGCCAGTCATCGCCGAACTTGTATTATACGCTTCAGAAATAAATGGCATTAAAGGAGAAACTACAAATAAGTCAATGCCGATTAAAAACAAAGTAATCCAGCCAACAATCAAACTGACTCTCCCATGCACCTTCAAAATTAAAACCTCTTTTACATTTAATATTAAATGTATATTATTCAAAGTTGTAAAAAATGGACTTCTTGTTCAAGCAGACTTTCCACTCGTTTCCACGGCGCACCTTTTGAAGATAAAAAAGGCAGATTTCCTTTTGGGCACCCCCACCAATAAAAGAGTTATTCTGAAAAAGGCAAATTTATATTGAAGTTTCGTTCCCAATTCCACTAGTTATTTCACCTATACTTAATTACAATATAATTAAATGGAATATTTGAACATTTGTAATGGATAAATTTATCATCACCATAATATGGGGTTGCTTTTCTAATAAAATCTCTCTTAATTGATTGGTGGGATACGGCAAGACAGCGCTAAAGCCATGTGATACGTGTCTTTATCACTGCCTTTATTGCTGTTTACGAGGTCCACCAATATTTTTATTTAAATAACTAATTAGCCATCAAAAAATAAGTTTTTCATTGCCCTCTTAAAATAAGGGGAGATTTTACCGTTATTTGAATGATGTAGCCCATTCTTAGGATAAATAAAGGAACGTTTTACTGTTATTTTGAATAAAATCCTTAAATTTCATATTTTTTAGGTCAATAACGGAAATACCTTCCGTTATTTTCTCTATTTTTTATGTTATTTTAAAAATAACGGAAATTCATTCCCCTATTTACCTCATTACGCAATTCAATCTACAAAAGCTTTGAATCCACACCGCCCGGAATGGAGTACTACGGACGCGAGCTTCAAAACACTTGCTTCAACGCGTTTTCCCGTAGCGCAGCAGAACGGAATTCATTAGAAAATCTTATTTTTTTAATTTTGTCATCCTCAACTTTTGGTGATGCAACTTGTAGAGCAGGAAAAGCTAGAAAGTAACCCTAAAATCATTAGGGAATCAATGGCGCCTCTTTTGCATTTGTATAACAAACCTTACAATTGTGACAATAGTGTTCAAAGAGTGTTCGTGGTTACAAAAAGACACAGTACAAATGAATGATTATACGCTAACTCATTAATAAGCTACTATATGCCCTCTCATACTTGTAATAAGACTAGTTGTTATACCAATAAATATTATCGTTAAAATGGAGAGATAAAATGTTTCTTGAGATAATAATAACCCCCCAATAATTATAACAATTGAATCAATCATCAAAATAAAAATCCCTACATTAATACCTGTCTTCTCACACAAAAACTGGGCAATAAAATCCGTGCCTCCTGTACTTGTTTGAAAACATAACATCATCCCGATTCCTACGCCTACCAAGATGCCACCTAGAATAGAGCTGTATACCGCTTCAATTTTTATTAGCTTACTAAGAGGTGAAAGATAATCAATAAAAAAAGCAGATAGAATCATGCCATGTAAACTATTATAGAAATAGTTTCTATAATGAAACCATGCGTATATAAAGATGGGAATACTTAATATGATTATTATAATTCCTGTATTAAACCCCCATAAGTAATTTGCTATTAATCCAATACCAACTGTCCCTCCATCTAAAATTTTATGCGGTACTAAAAACAGATTTATACCTAAAGATAGAATAATACTGCCTAAAATTAGCGCCAAACTTTTTTTAAGAAAATACACGGAGGCCACCTCTTAATATCAACTTTTTTAAATACTGATAAATATATGTTCTCGAAGAAAATTAAATGTATTCTTAAAAAGCATTTTTAGTGATGCCTCGCTATATGATTATAGTTAATGGAAATGGGAATATTATTCTTACTTACCATTAATCTTAAATGTAGCTAGGAGGAATATAATTGGATATATCATTATTATTAGAGTATGGTTGGGTACTATTATTATTAATTGGCTTAGAAGGATTGCTTGCGGCAGATAATGCCCTCGTTTTAGCTATCATGGTTAAACATTTACCTGAAAAAGAAAGACGGAGGGCTCTTTTTTATGGTCTAGCAGGTGCCTTCATATTCCGTTTCGCTTCGTTATTTATTATTTCCTTCCTAGTAGATGTATGGCAGGTTCAGGCTATTGGAGCTCTCTATTTACTATTTATTGCAATTAATCATATTGCTAGAAAGATATATTTTAAAAACAAAGTACATGTGAAAGTGAATGAGAAGAAGAAATCTGGTTTTTGGGGAACGGTTATTAAAGTGGAATTGGCGGATATTGCATTTGCGGTTGATTCCATTTTAGCAGCTGTAGCTCTTGCAATGACACTTCCTAATACAGACTTACCTACAATTGGTGGCATGGATGGAGGAAAGTTCCTAGTCATATTCACAGGTGGTTTAATCGGGTTAATCATCATGCGTTTTGCAGCAAACTTTTTTGTAAAACTTCTTGGAGCAAAACCAGGCTTAGAAATTGCTGCATTTGTAATCGTTGGATGGGTAGGTGTTAAACTCGCTGTTTTAACTTTAAGCCATCCTGATGTGAATATTATTTCTTATACGTTTGCCCATTCCTTTGAGTGGAAACTAACTTTCTATAGCGTATTAATTGCTATTGCAGTAGCTGGTTGGTTTTTATCCAAAGATAATACTTCTAAAGAATAATGAATTGAGAGTAAAATAACCGGAGGATTTCCCCTTATCTGCGGAATTGGCTTCATTTCACGGAAAATATATGTGTTATTCCTAATTAAAAAACCGCAGATGAATATAACCACCAAAATATATGAAAGTGGTTATAGTCCCTGCGGTTTTCGCTTAAATGTTAGGTGACTCTGCTAATTTCATTAGATAGTACTGTTAGAAATATCCTCTATTTGAGAAGGATATAGCGAATCGTAAATAAATCTTGAATGATCACCAAGTACTTGAAGCCAAAGCTGATGTTCAAAAACAGCACTCTTCAAATAATTTCCCACGCAATTTTAATCCCCTTTTTTCACACTAGTATGTAATTTATTCGACTTGAAATCTTTTTATGAGAAAATTCACCGGAACACAGTTTGAACTGAACAAAAAAAAGAGTAATACAGATCAACTGTTTACTCTTTTGAAATGTTTTCCCTGGCACTAAGTACGGGATATAATTCGTAAAAGGTGTTTATTTCTATCTGTAAATACCTTCACTAATATTTACTTTTCTTCACCCATCTGAACAATTTCTCCATTTTCTACGTAAGCCATGCGTAGTAATGGAAGGAATCCACCATCATCATCTACACCTTGAATGTAATAAACTTCTTTGTCTTCTGGCAGGTTTTTTGCTCCCTGATCCATTGCTGCCATAATTTTTTCAGTATCATCCACAGTTCCAGCTGCTTTCATTGCCTCAACTAGAATATACAATGAAATATAATGGAATCCTGATTCAGAGCCTGGATCTTTATCATTTTCGCTACGGTATTTTTCAATGAAGGCTTCTGTACCACCATAACGCGATGTAACTAGTGGTGGTGTCGAAATTACGCCTTCAAGTAAATCATAACTTCCGCCTAAAACTGCTGCAATCTCATCCAGCTTTGCTTGGTCCATAATAATAAATCCACCTTCGAAACCTAAATCACGTGCTTGCTTTAATACAAGGGCAGTCGGTTGTGAAGGGCCACCGATGAATAAGACATCTGGGTTTTTCGCTAATGCATTGGTCATAATTGTTTGGAAGTCCGTATCCTTACTAAAATCAATTGACTCATCAAAGACAACTTCCCCACCATTTGCTTCCCACACTGGGCGTAATGAGTCTGCCCAATCCTTACCGTACTGAGTTGCTGTTGGTAAGAATGCTATTTTCTTTCCGAAACGCTCCATTTCGTATTTTGTAAATGGCTCAATATATCTGTCATAGCGAGGTGGAATACGAACAGTCATTTTATTTCCTGTTTCGGTAACACCTGGCTCACTCGTATAAGCCATAACAATAAAATCTTCCATTTCATTAAACACTTGCATTGCATATACACCGCCACTATGTGGTGTATAAATAAACTTAGTATCTTGTTCCTGTACTAATCTTTTCGCATTCGCTGCGGCTTCATTCGGTAAATATTTGTCATCTAAAGTCGATAAGTTAATCGTATACTTCTGACCATCCACTTCAAATCCACCACTATCATTAATTTCTTCCGCAGCCATTCTTAATCCTTTTAACGTTTCTTCGCCATAAAATGCTGCTGGACCACTTAAAGGACCGGTATAGCCGATTGTAAGCTCTTCTACTTTACTGCCCTCTGTACTGACTGGTGCTTTTTCTTCATCATTTTTTGTTTCTTTCCCATCTTCAGAACAAGCAACTAGTACTATAGCCAAAATAAAAAGCAAACTAAGAAATAATCCCCTCTTGAATGTGTTCATGTTTATCTCCTTTGTTTTTTATATTTTTAGTGCGACAATACATTTTTTGTTCCATTTCCTCACCTTTACTACATTCCCATGGCTATGCACCAATATAAGCTTTGCGAATATCATCATTATTAAATAGTTCTTTACTATTCCCTTGAAGAACCAATATGCCGTTCTCTATTACGTAGCCACGGTTAGCAATTTTCAGTGCAGCGTTGGCATTTTGTTCAGCAAGTAACACGGTCGTTCCATTTCTATTAATCGACTGTATGACAGAAAACATTTGCTCGACTATTAACGGAGCAAGCCCTATGGAAGGTTCATCGAGCATAATTAGTTTTGGCTTTGCCATTAAAGCTCTACCAATCGCCAACATTTGCTGCTGTCCTCCACTTAAGGAACCAGCTGCATCATCTTTTTTCTCTTTTAAAATTGGGAATAAATCATAAGTTTCTTCCAAAGACTGTTTTAATTGTGCTTTTTTCCGTCGATGGACAAAGCCACCCATCATTAAATTTTCCTGAACAGACATCTCAGAAAACAGCTTTTTTCCTTCGGCACATTGAACAATACCGGTCTTTACGATCCGATCAGGGGCAGCTCCGCTTATACTGTTTCCATTAAACTGAATGTCACCTGAAGCCATTTTGTTCAAGCCGCTAATTGTTTTAAATAGCGTGCTTTTCCCTGCCCCATTCGCGCCCAGTAATACAACTAACTCGCCCTCATGCACTTCTAAATTAATGTTTTTTAATGCTTCAAAACCACCAAACTTTATCGTTACATCAGATAACTTCAGCAGATGATTCACCCCCTAAATAAGCTTCAATTACAGTTGGGTTATTTTGAATTTCCTCTGGCGTACCTTGTGCTATTTTCGCACCATGGTTTAACACCATAATATTATCTGCGAGTCCCATAATCATCTGCATCTTATGTTCAATCGTACACACAGTAATGCCACTATCAACGATTTTCTTCATTAGTTCTGCCAAGCCTTCTGTTTCACCAGGATTAATTCCTGCTGCAGGCTCATCAAGAAAAATAACTTTTGGACCCGTTGCAAGCGCAAGTGCAATGGCCACACGTTTTTTTGACTCCTGTGAAATTGTCGATACAGGACTATTAGCTAAATTTGCTAAGCCTACGAAATCCAGTACTTCAATTGCTCTTTCAAATGCTTCCTTTTCCTCACGCTTTTCTCTTTTCGTCCGAAGAATAGCGTCAAACAGCTTCGATTTAGTACGTAAGCGATAGCCTACTATAATATTGTCAATGACTGACGACGTATCAAATAGATGCGTAGTTTGGAAAGTACGGGCAATACCTAATCTCGCTACAATATGTGGCGGTGTTTTAGTAATATCCTTCCCTTCAAACGTAATTGACCCGGATGTTGGTCGATGGAAGCCACTAATCAAATTAAAAAAGGTCGATTTACCGGCTCCATTTGGTCCGATAATTGCAGTAATTTTTCCTTTTTCAATCTCAAAATCAACTTCATCCACTGCAGTTAAACCACCAAATTTTTTCGTGAGGCCTTCTAGTTTAATAAATGTCATCATTAAACCTCCCTACTTTTCATATCCTTTGTTTCACTATTCGTTGTATATGACCTGTTGCTCTCTTTTTTCCTAGTCTGGAAATATCCCCTTAAGGACTGAATAGCCCCTACGATCCCTCTAGGGTAGAAAATAACGATTAATGTTAATATTGGTCCAAAAATTAACATCTTATGTTCTTGGAAACTTTGTAAATATTGCTCCAGCCATATAAACAGCAGCGTCCCTATAATCGGTCCCGCAAGTGTCCCAATCCCACCAACGATTAAATACATCAAAAATGTAAATACCATTGTAGTCCCTGCAATTTCAGGTCCAATAAATCGAACAAGTGAAGCGTATAATCCACCTGCCAGTCCTGCAAAAGATACCGAAATGACAAAAGATACTAGTTTATTTATTTTTGTATTAATTCCTAGAGTTTGTGCTAGCTCCTCACTATTACGAATCGCATTATACGTTCTTCCAGTTAAAGAATAAACAATTCTTACAGTGACAAAGATAGAAAGGAGAAGAAACAATAACACTAAATAATACATGGCGATCGGTGATTCGAATTTAATGGGACCAATTGCATTTGGGATTGGTATGCCAATTAATCCCCTTACGCCACCCGTTAAACCTTCCCATTTATAAATTAATAAATAGATTAAATAACCTGCTATTAACGTATAGATGGCAAAGAAGTGCTCTTTCGTTCGAAGAGCAATGATGCCTAAAGCAAAACCAATTCCCATTGTAATAAGAACAGCTAATAATAATGCCAACCAAAAATTAAGACCCGCTTTAGTAGTTAAAACCCCTACAGAATAGGCTCCAATGGCAAAAAAACCTGCGTGTGCCAAGGAGAGCTGCCCCGTATAACCAGCTAAAATGTTCATTCCATAGATGGCGATAATATAAATAAAGGCGAGCGTCATAATATATAAAACATATTTATTATCTGAAAAGGCCAGAGGAAAAAGAAGGGATAAAATGAGTACTGCGATAATTCCATTTCGTTTATTCAGTACTTTACTCATTAATAAACCCCCTTCGCAAACAGACCTTTAGGGCGCACCGTCATAATAATTATTAGTAGTAAAAAGGCTATCATATCCTTGTAATCATTCGAAATATACGTAGCTCCCAAGCTCTCTGTAATACCAAGGATTAATCCACCAATGATAGCGCCTGGAACGCTACCCATCCCTCCTATAATAACGACGACAAATGCTTTCAAAATAACAATATGTCCCATGGCCGGGAATACAAGATTAATCGGAGAAGAAATAGATGCCGCAATTGCAGCTAATGCTCCTGAGATAGCAAATGTCATCATCGCAACTGCATTCGCATTGATCCCTACTAAAAAGGCTCCTTCACGATTTTGCGCCATCGCAATAATCGACGCTCCAATCATTGTTTTCTTTAAAAAAAGCTGCAATAAAATCACCACAACGACCGCCACTACAATAACCAAAATTCTTTGATACGATGTCGCTATGCCAAAAATTGTAACAGAGTCACCATATGGGGTAATCATTCTTTGGTAGTCGTTGCCCCATATAAGACTAACAAGTGCATCGAAAAACAATACCATACCAATGGCTGCTATTTTGTCATGAATAGCAGGAGCATTCCTTAATGGATTAAAAACCAATCGTTCCATTAAAATCGCTATTAATGCAACGCTAATCATAGAGATGATGATAGCTACAAAATAATGGACGCCTAGCCCTTTCATTGCCATTAAAGTGAGATACCCACCAATTAAGTACAGCGCTCCATGGGCAAAATTTGGAACATGTAAAATACCAAATACGAGAGTAAGTCCAATCGCAACAAGAATGTAAACGCTTCCAAGGGTGAGTCCATTAAACAATTGCTGCAGTAATAATTCCATATTTATCCCCCTTCGTATTGTAAGATGAAATTTGGCTTACTCTAACGTGTGGTAATTAAATATTCTTCAAGGGCCTTCCTTAATTCCATTGGTATTTCAATTGAATGCTGATCTTGAAAGTTATAACAAACAATAACTGAACTTCCATTTGCTATAAGAGCACCAGTATGTGCATCTTTAATTTCATGTTCAAGTGTATAGCTTTTTGTTCCGATATTTGATACGCCTGTTGATACTCTCAGTATTTGACTTGCATATGATTGCTTAATGAAGTTACTTTCAAGACGCGCAACGATAAAATTAAAACTCTTTCGATCCTTCCCGCTAAAATTAATCGCTTCAAAAAATTTAGTACGTGCTTCTTCATAATAGAGAAAATAACTCGTATTACTTACATGACCTCCAGCATCCGTCTCACAATACCGTACATAAATATCAACTTCCGGGATAGTTTTCATATATTTTCTTCTCCTTCATATATGACCTTAATTTTGGGGAAAAATTGACTACCCCTCTCGTTCAATGATCGTCGCAATTCCTTGCCCGCCACCGATACATGCAGTAATGAGTGCATATCTTCCGCCTGACCGCTTTAATTCGTAAATTGCTTTTGTCATTAAAATAGCACCCGTGGCACCTAGAGGATGTCCATGTGCAATTGCCCCACCGTTAACATTTACTTTTTGCGCGTCCATGTTTAGTTCCTTATCACAAGCAAGAACTTGTGAAGCAAACGCTTCGTTTATTTCTATTAAATCCATATCCTCTAAAGCTAAGCCAGCCTTCTCTAATACTTTTTTTGTTGCAGGTACTGGTCCGATTCCCATAATATTTGGGTCAACCCCGGCAACTGCCTGTGCTCGAACGACTGCTAAAGGAGTTATTCCTAACTGATTTGCTTTTTCACGAGACATTATAACAACGACTGAAGCAGCATCATTTAAACCTGAACTACTACCTGCAGTAACAGTACCACCATTCAAAAATACTGCCGGTAATTTTTCTAATCCTTCTTTGGTCGTTTCTGGACGAGGATGTTCATCCACTTTAAACTCAATTGGTTCACCTTTTCGAGTAGGTATATAAATCGGTACAATTTGCTCTTCAAAACGGCCTTCTTCCATAGCTCTAGCCATCTTTTGTTGGCTTTGTAGAGAAAATGCATCCTGTTCTTCCCTACTAATGTTATATTTCTCAACTAAGTTTTCCGCTGTAATCCCCATAGGTGGATCGCCTATTTCTTTTGGAGCTAATTGAGACTTACGGAAGCGAGGGGGCGTTGGACTATAAGCTTTTTCTGGACGGTCCAGTAAATAAGGAGCACGGCTCATACTCTCTACTCCACCTGCTACAAAAATATCACCGTCGCCTGCCCAGATTGCCTGTGCTGCTAGATTAATTGCATTTATACCAGAACCACATTGACGATCTACAGTTAAACCAGGGATTCCTAGGAATAAACCTGTTTGCAAAGCTGTTAATCTAGCAATATTCCCACCACCACTTAGTACATTGCCTAAAATAACGTCATCAACCATATCAGCCGTAACATTTGCACGCTTTAGTGCCTCTTTCATCACCTCTGCTCCAAAAACATGAGCTGGAATAGATGCAAGTGCGCCACCCTGTCGACCGATTGCTGTTCTTACTGCGGAAACAATTACAGCCTCTCTCACACATTCATCCTCCCTATTGATTCATCTGAAAATTCAGAAATCTTATGACGTAAAAATTTTACTGATCCATTCATAACTTCCTTTTGGTGTTGATTGATTGCTGCAACTTCAAACATCATTTCACTTGAATTATGGTCCAGTAAAGTTGCCTTTAGTGTAATGCGGTCATCTATAAATACCATGCCTTTAAAGCGGATGGCGAAATCTTGAATAAAACCTTCCTCAACATAAGGTGTAAATAACTTTGCTAAATTACCCATCGTCCACATTCCATGCGCTATAATGCCTGGTAAACCTGCTTTCTTCGCCTCATCATCAATTGTATGAATGGGATTGAAGTCACCAGATGCTCCTGCGTATTTAATCAGGTCAATTCTACTTACCGGTTGCAATTCAATAGTGGATAATGAATCGCCTGGCTGCAAATCAGCAATATATGTCAAAAGCCCATCCCCTTTCTCACTGCTTCATTAATGATGAGAATACGATCTTCGCTGAAAATTAGGTTTTGATCTATATCTAAGCCCTCACGACGAATGACTAAAAAGCCCATTCTTCCATTACTCCCAGTTTTCTCATAGTAATCTTTCACTTCTGTATAGCAATATACTTCTTCTCCAACAAAAATTGGCCGTTCATAATGAAAGATTTGCTCTCCATGAATGAGTCCCTTTGCCGGTAGATTTAAATTTGGAATCGTACCAAAATCAAGTGTAACTGGAAAGGTAGGTGGCGCAATATTTCGTTGATATCTTGAATTTTTCCCTGCTTCTTCGTCATAATAAATCGGAGCAAGATCATTAATGGCCACTGCAAATTTTTTAACAGCACCTCGCTCAACTGTATTTTTAATTACAGTTGAGCGTGTTCCAATTGCTTCTTTAAACACTTAATCCCTCTTTTCTTTAAGTTCTAGGTCCTCCAGCAACATAAATAATTTGCCCACTTACAAAAGATGATTTTTCATCTGCAAAAAATAAGACTGCATTTGCAATATCTTCTGGTTTTCCGCTTCGTCCAACCGGAATTGCCTTAGTAGTGAATTCAACAAACTGATCAAAAGGAACGCCCATTCTTTCAGCAGTTGCTTTTGTCATATCTGTTTCAATAAAGCCTGGCGCAACAGCATTTACGGTTACACCATATCGACCTAGCTCAATTGCTAGCGTTTTAGTTAATCCTTGTAATCCTGCTTTCGCCGTCGAATAATTCGCCTGTCCGCGATTACCTAAAGCAGAAGTGGATGACAAGTTAATAATTCGGCCGTAATTTTGCTTCGTCATATAAGCTTGAGCAGCTCGAGAGGCGTAGAATGCACCTGTTAAATGAACATTCATAACGGTTAACCAATCTTCATCCGTCATTTTAAATACTAAATTATCTCGAATAACTCCCGCATTGTTTACTAAAATATCAATCGAACCGAACATTTCATAGACTTCTTTCATCGCCAATTCAATGTCTTCACGATTAGCTACACTTCCGACTTTTGTATAAACTGAATAACCCGCTTCTCTTAATTCACTAGCTGCATCTTCTAACGCTTCTTCATTAACATCAATAATTGCGACATTAGCCCCTTCTTGTGCGAATTGCTCTACGATCGCTCTACCAATTCCTCTGCTGCCACCTGTTACAAATGCTGTTTTTCCTTCAAATCTTTGTCCCACCACTATTCCTTCTTTCTCTAAAAAATTTTTTGATTTCATCGCTCATTAATAGAGTTAAACATATTGCCCAATCTTAACGTTACCTTTTAAGAGATTTCTTGAAATGATCATACGTTGTATTTCGTCAGTACCATCATAAATTCTCCAAAGTCTTGCTTCACGATACCATCGTTCAATCGGTAACTCTCTTGTATAGCCCATCCCACCATGAATTTGGAGTACTCGGTCTACTACTCTATTGCCCATATTGGCACCATATAATTTAGCCATTGATGCTAAATGGCGATTATCTTCTCCTTGATCGAGGGTAAAGGCTGCATTAAGCACAAGCCATCTTGCTGCTTCAATTTCAACTGCTGAATCTGCAATCGGCCACTGGATCGCTTGATTATCTGCAATTGGTTTTCCAAATGTTTTGCGCTCCTTCGAGTAATCGATGGCCATTTGCAGTAGTCGTTCCGCCATTCCAACTGCACGAGCACCTACAACCCATCGTGCAAAGCCAATCCATTCTAATCCCAATTTATAACCACCGTTAATCTCACCTAAAATATTTTCTTCTGGAACACGCACATTATCAAAGACTAAACCAGCCGGTCCCCATTCACCCATAGTGTCGATATACTCTGATTTCCAGCCCATATCACGGTCTACGATGAAGCAAGTTACCCCATCTCTACCAGTTTTTTTATGGAGCTCTCTATCAGTTATCGCAATGACCATTACAAAATCCGCTTCATTGCCACCTGTAATAAAAGTTTTCTCTCCATTTAATATCCACTCACTGCCATCTTTCACTGCAGTCATTTTAATGTTTCTTGTGTCGGACCCTGCATCCGGCTCTGTCATAGCAAAGCACGATTTTTTGTCACCATTTATCGTAGGAATTAAGTACTTTTCCTTTTGGTAGTCGTTTCCATAATAAAGAATATTGTCTGCTGAACCGCCAAAACTAAAAGGTACAAATGTTTTCGAAATCTCCATTAAAACGAGCGCCATCATCATTTGGCCAAGGTCAGCACCACCATACTCTTCTGGCGTGTTAATACCCCAAAATCCAAATTCTTTCGCCTTTAAGCGTAGCTCTTTTAATTTTTCATTTGAGATACCCGGTTTCCCTTCACGCTCGTTTTTCAGCACTTCATTTTCAAGAGGAATTAATTCCTCTTTCACAAATTTGCGGATTGTTTCCTGCACCATTTTTTGTTCATCAGTTAAACGTAAATACATCTAGACACACTTCCGTTTCCATTAGATTTATATTAAACTTGATCACTTTGAGCATTGAATTGCGTTATTAAATTTCTTTTCAGTATTTTACCAACAGCCGTTTTAGGTAACTCTTTGACGAATTGAATTTCTCTAGGAACCTTATATGCAGACAATTGGGTACGACAGAAATCAATAAGTTGGTCAGACGTCACATCCTGCCCATCCTTCAGTACTACAATTGCTTTAATTGTCTCGCCGCGATACTCATGTGGAATACCAATTACCGCGACTTCAAGTACAGCTGGATGTTTATAAAGAATGTTTTCAACCTCGATAGGATAAACGTTATATCCGCTTGCGATAATCATTTCTTTTTTACGTCCAACAATAAAGAAGAAGCCGTCCTCATCCATTTTTGCTAAATCTCCTGTATACAGCCAACCATTCCGTATAGCGATATTTGTTTCTTCAGGTCTGTTCCAATAACCTTTCATCACCTGAGGCCCTTTAATAACCAATTCTCCAACTTCACCAACAGCAAGGCTTTGCTCTCCAGTTGCAATATCTACTATTCTCGCATCTGTATTTGGAATTGGAATACCAATACTCCCCTTTTTCTGCAATCCATCAACAGGATTCCGATGCGTCACAGGTGAAGCTTCTGATAGCCCATATCCTTCAGCAACCGAAGTACCACTTATCTCGTTGAATTGATTAATAATCTCTATTGGTAAGGGTGCCGATCCACTCGAACATATATTAAAACAGCTCAGATCAAACTTTCTGACATTGTAATAATTTACGAGTGCAATATACATCGTTGGAACGCCCGGAAATGAGGTTGGCTTTGTTTTTTCAATTATGTCAATGACTTGCTCCACATCAAATTTAGGTACCAAAATCAAATTTCCACCGAGATAGAACGTGACAGACATAGCACTCGTCATTCCATATACATGAAACAATGGCGAAATAGTTAAAACACGCTCTTCCCCTTTTTTTACCTTAACAGTGGAAGTCGCTTCACTTTGAAGGGTGTTAGCAACTATATTAAAGTGGGTTAACATTGCCCCTTTTGGTGTTCCGGTTGTTCCTCCTGTATATTGCAAAACTGCTACATCTTCAACTGGATTTATATCTACCCTTTGCAGTTCGCCCTCATCCTCTATTAATAATTCATCTGGCAAGTAAGCGCTTTCTACAGAAACCGGGAAAACCTCCTGAATCGGTGTTTGCGCTCTAATCGCCTCAATTAAAGGAAGTAATTGATCCATTACAATGATTGCCTTCGCCCCAGAATCATTTAAAATATGGATTAATTCTGAAGCCTGATACATTGGATTTACTTGAACTACAATTCCACCACATGCTAGTATGCTGTAAAAACTCACAGGGTATTGAGGACAATTCGGAAGCATAATTGCAACCCGATCACCTTTGCCAACACCAATTTTTGATAGACCTTTCGTAGCCTTTTTAATGTTATTGCTCAGTTCCTTATAAGAGAAAGTTTTCCCATAAAACGTTATAGCCGTGTGATTTGGATATGTTGCTATAGACTCATCTATCAGCTGCGGAAGCGAAATTTCCGGTATTTCAACTTCTTTCGGATTTCCGGGTACAACATGCTTTAACCAAGGTCTTTCCACATTTGTTTTGCTTTGCGTCATAATGATCCACCCCCATCAATAGCTAATACTTGCCCTGTAATATAATCACTTGCCTTTCCAGCAAACAGTAATGCTGCAGCCTTTAACGAATTCGTATCACCAAGTTTATTCATTGGATTTTTTTGCCTAATACGATCACCGCTTTTTTCAAGAATATGTTTTGTCATCGTAGTTTCGAAAAATCCTGGAGCAATAGCATTAACAGTCAAACCATACTCCGCCCATTTACGTGCCAAATCCTTTGTGAAATGGTGTATTGCAGCTTTACTCGTGCTGTAACCAATGGCATTTAAAACTTCAGCAGGCTCTGCTTTTATACCTGCGACAGAGCCAATATTAATGATTTTCCCGTATCCCTTTTCAATCATGTGATTGCCGACTGCTTTCGACATAAGGAAGGTGCCGGTAACATTGACGTTCATCACCTTTTGCCATGCTTCAAGGGGCATCTTCTCAGCCTTTTCTCCCCAAGTAGCCCCGCTATTATTTACTAAAATATCAATTTGACCAAAATCCGATATAACTTCATTTACTGTATTGACCACATTTTCCTCATTGCCTACATCACAAATATAAGCTCTTGCTTGCACTGAAAACTTATTCTGAATATAGTCGACTGTTTCTTGGCAATTGCTTAATTTACGGGAACAAATCGCAATATTGGCACCATGCTCTGCAAATGCTTCTGCAATATCCCTTCCTAATCCTCTTCCTCCACCTGTAATAAGAGCTGTACGTCCACTTAAGTCAAATAAAGATTGATCCATATATTCGCTCCTATCTCATAAAAATAAATACTAATCGGTCAGTATGTCGTGCGTAAATAAAGATAATTTTTAAACTTTTTCAGGGTGTAAGAATTAACTTTCCAATTGTTTTTCTCCCTTGGAGTAATTGGTGAACTAGGGGCGCATCTTCTAATCGATAAATACCTCCGATTGTTAATTTAAGCTCTCCGCTATCCACAAAATTCAGTAATTCAGTAAAGCTCCGTCGGTATAATTCAGGCTGACTCATTATTAGTGGTAAAAAGAATCCGATAACGGAATGGTTACGGCGCATAAGCTGACTAGCATCAAGTGTTGACATTTCACCACTCGCTCTACCAAATATCACCAAACGCCCGAATGGTGCTAGGCATTTAAATGTCTTTTCAAAAATATCTCCACCAACCATTTCAAGTGCTATATCGACACCTTTTCCTCCAGTAAATTCTCGTACTTTTTCTTCCCATCCTGGTTCCGTATAATTCACAAGGTAATCTGCACCTAAACTCTTTGCATGTAAAAGTTTTTCCTCATTACTAGCTGTTGCAATAACTTTGCCCGCTCCAAATAATTTTGCTAATTGTACCGCAAGTGCCCCGACACCACCCGCAGCTGCATGGACAAGAACAGTTTCACCTTTTTCTAGACGTCCCATTGTCTTTAAAATGTGGTACGCCGTTTGTCCTTGTAAAGGCAGCGCTACAGCATCCGAATATTCAACACCATTTGGTATTTCTGTAAGCGCCATTTCATGCACGCTAACAAATTGTGCGTAAGCCCCTGACTCTATAAGTGACACAACGCGCATACCAGGCTTTAATCTTTTTACATCTTTCCCAATCGCAACTACTTCACCTGCTACCTCTGCACCCGGTATAAACGGCAGTTTTGTCGGAACAACGTACTTCCCTTCTCTTCTAGCAGTATCTGCATAGTTTACTCCGATAGCCTTTACTTCGATTAATACCTCTTGGTCACCAATTTCAGGTCTTTCAATGTCTATCAAATTTAAAACATCTGGGCCCCCATATTCTGTGAATTGAATGGCTTTCATTGTTTTGGTTGGAACTGTCGTCATATAATGCCCCCTTTTATAGATTGATATTTAAATAAAATTACAGAAGATACTTCATTCCCCTTTTTGACTTATTCCGTATAAAACAAAGTCCACATACTTCTCCGCTAACTCTTCAACAGACACCTCTCCATCAGGATTAAACCAGTTATAGCTCCAATTGGTAACACCTAAAATGGCCAAGGCGATCAATTTCGGATCTAAATTTTCTCGAAACTCTCCAGATTTAATCCCTTCACTTAGTACATCTACAATATTGACCCGAAATTCTTCTCTTTTTTTCTTAACCTTTTTTGCATTCTCTGGTGTTAAATTCCGCATTTCTCGAAAATAAACACGACCATTTGCTCTTTGCTTCTTAATATCTAGAATAACAAGTGATACGATTCCAATAATCTTTTCGCGGCAATTTTTCGTACTATCCATGATGACTTTTTGTCTGATCAATAAGTCATCAATGTATCTTAGGTGAATTTCCATCAGTAGAATCTCTTTACTCGTAAAATAATAGTAAAAAGTACCTTTCGTAACGCCTAGTAAATCCACAATGTCTTGTATTGAAGTTTCCTTAAATCCTTTTTCCTGAAAAAGTTTAACGCTCTGTTCTGTGATTTTTTCTTTCATCAAGTAACAAATCCTTTCTCTCTACTTACGTTACTTAAGCAACAAAGTACTCTCTTCCCTCACCCAATTCTTCAAATACTGACCGCTCAGTATTATCCAGATAATTAGTTATATGATTTAAAAGTGGTAAATATTAATTTTAATTTTTACTATTAAAGATAAACTTTAGAACCATCACAATTATTTGCATCAGGTAATATACTTTGCGGTGACTTTTATGTGGTATTTAAGAGTACGTTTGATAGCATTTTAGAGAAGATCAAGATTAGTTATGCTTATTAAAGAGATTTTATTTAATAAATTAATTTTTCCTGAATCTCAGATTAAAGTGAGTTGAAATCGGTTGAGAAAGCCTAATACATTTGACAAGGGGGTTGTTGATTCAAAAATTGTGGAATTTACTAGCAATATAGAATTGACGATAGTCTAATTAGACTCTATAATATTGAAGTCTAATTAGACTATTAAGTAAAGGAATGAAAATTAAATGATAAAATCTTTTTTAATGTTGGGGCAATCAAATATGGCAGGGCGTGGTTTCTTACATGAGGTTGAACCCATTTATAATGAAAAAATAAAAATGCTTCGCAATGGTCAATGGCAAATGATGACAGAGCCGATTAATTATGACCGCCCTGTTGCTGGTATAAGCCTAGCAGCCTCTTTTGCAGAAGCATGGTCGAAAGCCAACCCGGATGAAGAAATTGGTTTGATTCCATGTGCGGAAGGTGGAAGTTCCTTAAACGATTGGCATCCTCAAGGTACTCTTTTTAAACATGCTTTGTCCGAAGCTCAATTTGCTCTTGAAACTAGTGAAATTTGTGGCATACTTTGGCATCAAGGTGAAAGTGATAGCCAAAATTCTCTACATGAAACGTACTATGAAAAGCTATCTCTTATCATTGATACTTTACGTAAAGAATTAAACCTCCAAGAAATCCCATTAATCATTGGTGAGCTTGGTGATTTTTTAGGAAAAACAGGTTTCGGAAAATACTCATCAGAGTTTCAGGAAATCAACGAACAATTACGCCGATTCACTCATGAGCAGCAAAATTGTTATTTTGTAACGGCAGAAGGTCTAACTGCCAATCCGGATGGTATTCATTTAAATGCCGTTTCCCAACGGAAATTTGGTTATCGGTACTTCAAAGCATTTTCGGAAAAGTGTCATATCCTAGAGCCTCTTTCGGATGAAAATCAATCAATAAAAGTAAATACTCACCATTCTAAAACTGAACAAATATATATTCATAGTATGAATTTAGCTCTTGGTAAAATCACATACGCTGAATATGAAGTACAAATGGCGAAGGTGATGCAACCTTGATCCCCTTACTTATCCTTGGCTTACTTATTCAAAAGCCTGGCGCTCATGGATACGAACTTTTAAGTCTAATGGAAAAACGACATTATAAATATATCGTGAACTTTACTAAAGGATCCTTCTATTACAATTTGCAACAGCTTGAAGAAAAAGGATTAATTGAACAAACACATCAAATACGTCCAAACAATGGTCGTGAAGTTCACAGCTTTAAAATCACATCTTTAGGCAAAGAAGAATTCGATAAATTAATGGTCAAATATGGGACTAAATCTGAGTATGTAAACTTACAATTCTATGGGGCACTACTCTTTGCAAATGAATTCGATAAAAATAAATTATTAGAATTAATCCAATCACAAATTGATCAAACTGAGGCCAGAATTGCTCTTCTTGATGAATACTTAGCTATTAAAGAATCACCAGGTAATATTGATTATTTTCGCCGCATGAACGAAAATTCCCGTTCTCACCATTTAGTGAACTTAAAATGGTTTAAAGATTTGAAGGCAGATTTAGAAGAAGGTACTGGATGATTAAAAATATACTCCAGACCAAGCAATAAGCGGAGGATTTACCGTTATTTGCAGAACTTTGCTCATTTCGATGAAAATAAGGGAAGAATTTCCCCTTATTTACGTTTAAATCGTTAATTTTTATGGATTTTTAATCAATAGAGGGAATTACTACCCTTATTTTAGTGAATTTTTACTTCATTTTTAAAATAAGGGTAATTTCTCCGTCTATTTTGGTCGCTTAACATGTCTTTTTTCAATATACCACCAAACCTATAATAAATTGGCGATACTTCACATTTCTCAGATGCCCCCTCTCTTTATAGAGTTCCTCTTTCGCAAGTATCTTCCAGGGGGTTGAATATCCTTTGCCCATGTTTATTAAAATAGAGACCCAATATAATAAGCATCATTTTGAATGATGTCATTCTCATCTTTCCAAATGATGATGTTCCCTTTCCCCTTTATCCCATCATTCAAAAACAGCAGGCAATACTAAGACTGAGGTTTTTTTAGTTCTTACGAAATTTATCTTGCATTAATTAAAATCCTCCTTTAATATTAAATTAACCACCGGTCAATTTAATAGGAGGTCTTTTATGGGACGGAAGCAAATCAAAGATACATTATCAAAAGAATTGATTGTAGAAGAAGCAGATCGTCAGTTTTTAGAATTAGATTTCAATAAAGTATCTATGCGCTCTATTGCGAGTGCTTTAGGTTGTACTCATGGTTCCATCTATTACCACTTCCAAAATAAAGAAGAACTTTTTAATGCCGTAATCGAAAAATATTTTACTATGCTTAATCAAATGCTTGAAAACAGTTTAAATCTTGATGCTATTGAAGGTACAAAACAAATATTTATCAACTATATGCAATTTGGTTTAAATAATCAAAGTCAATACGATTTTATGTTTGTACAACACCACGGATTAGAAGATCCTCTTCAGCAGCCTGCTCCAAGAAAAAGTCTCAAAAAATTTATCGATACTATTCAGGAGCTTCATCAAAATAGATTAAAGGAAGATAATATTCACTCTACATTTATTTCTTTACATGGCTTTGTTCTTTATTACAAAGGTAGAATTGAACGCTATGATGACGCAAAAATAGCAGCGAATGCACATGCTGACTTTCTTTTAAAAGCTCTAGTTATCTAGAGTTTTTTTTAAAGAAGAATTGACCACTGGTTAATTAAATGGGTTTTTATAAATACACTATGAGGTGAATAATGTTTAAAAACAGAAAATTTCTTTTATTGTTTTCAGCTACTTTTTTTAGTGCCTTTGGAGATGCAACCTTATTTGTCATTCTATTAAGCATATTGCAATCACTGGGCGGGAATGGAGTAAGTACTTCATTATATTTCATATTTTCTGCTCTTCCTGTATTATTATTCGGTTTACATATAGGTGCATTTGTAGAAAATAAATCATTACAAAAAGTGATGGTTTTTTCTGATATTATCAAGATTCTATTATTGCTTCTTTTCTCTTTATTCAATTTTCTTTATAGCGAGTCTTTACTCACCGTTTTTCTACTAATATTTTTAGTAACAATTAGTAACATCTTTTTTACAACTGCTAGTAATACTTTAATGCCTCATATTGTCGAACAATCACATATACCGACAGCTAATAGTTTCTTCCGAATTATCACTATGACAGCAAAACTACTATCGTATTCGTTTGCTGCTCTACTCTTTAATTTGAATCTAGGTACAAATACAAGCGTAGTAATTGTCATTAGTTTTTATTGTGCTTCTTTTTTTGCAATTATGTTTATTCGACCATCTTTTCGTAATATACATCCATCTATTAAAAATCCCTTATTAATTGATTCGATTAAAGAAGGTCTATCCTATATTAAAAATGATAAAGTTATTTATAGACTGTTTATTGTATTTTTCTTAGGCTGGCTGGTCGGCTCATCAATTGATCTATATTTAATCAATTATTTGAAATTAGTGCTAAATAAAGGTGCTGAAAGCCTATTCCTATTTACAACACCGACATTCGTTGGTATTATCATCGGCTCACTAATAAGCCCCATCTTGTACAAAAAAATAAATAGAAAATACGGTGTTCTATTGTCTCTATTTGCCTTCAGCTTTGCAATTTTATGTTTTGCTTTGCATTTGCCCCTCCCATTACTACAATGTCTTTTAGTTATAGGCGGAGTTTCACAGGGGATTTTAAATATTTTTGTAGTTAGCTATTTACAAACACATGTGGAAAGTACACACCTCGCTAGAGTATTTAGCGTATATAATATCATTTGTGTTGGGGGAGGTATTCCAGGTTATTTATTATTCGGTTATCTAATAGACATGGTAGGTGCGTTATCCTTAGGCTTTATTATATCGGCATATTTATTAATTGTTGGACTTGTCTGCATAACCATTCTTCCCCCTTTAAATGACAAATCTAGAGCTACATTTAATGCAAATGCCAACAATGAATGAAGTAACGTAACCCCTAAAAGTTAAACAAGGTTATTACATTGGCTACTAAAACATTTTGTTGAAACCATTTATAATAAAAATAACCAAAGTCACCTCATTCAATGAAGTGACTTTTGGTAGTAATAGATTGTTATTGTGATTGTAATATATGGTTATTTACAAATGCTTTTATGAAAAATATCTCACCATCATTGGTATTTCTGTTATTTTCTAGCTTGAAGGACTCTATTGCATTTTCTATTAAAGTTGATTTAACCGCGTCACTCGCTACTCTTAACTCTCTCCAAAATGTCGTCATCTCATCTAAATCGCAAATCGATTCATGGCACGTGTAAATAACACATCTTCGTTTTGTACGGTTTCATTCAGAAGTTCTAGATTTCCTTCTAAACGTTCTAGTGTTACTCTCGGTAGAATTGAACCACTACCATTAATACCTTCTGTTCGTTATGAGCTCATTTAATAGCTAATTTTCTGAAACTATTTTCTTTAGTATTAATTCATCCTTTAATGGGATGCCCTCATTACCGATTAAAGGAATAGAAGGTTTTATTTTTCGTGCATTGTTTACAGCATCAGAGATAATTGAAATAATTCTGTAACCTCTTTTTTGGTAAAATTTCAAGGCATTTAAATTATCATTTGTAGTTACTAAACTTACAATCTCTATTCGTTTTTGTTTTGCTATGCTTTCAACTTTTTGGATTAATGCAGAACCAATACCCTTCCCTTCTGAAAGGCTATCGAGTGATATAATTTCTATTTCATTTTCATAATTTTTAATAACATATGTAACTAAACCAATAATCTGGTTATTTTCTTCAAAAATGAAACCAGCCAATTTGTCGCACTGATAAACACCAGAGGAAATGACCATTTCAGAACTTCCCCAATGCTCCCTAAAAAAAGAAACAACCTTTTCTCTATTTTCTTCATTTATTTCTTTTACGCTCATAATAGTTACCCCATCTCCCCATAAAATGATAAACCTTTATTTACTAACCAAAATTTCCGTGTCATTTAGTAAGGATACTTTGAATAATTAAATCCTAATTAATTGTTAATTAGTATAAACCATGATGAATCTTTACGTGACTAAATAATCTTATTATTTTCTTTAATTCCGTAAATAATAAATAATGCCCCCAACAAAAAGAACACAAACCCTTTAGAGAAGCCTATTAGAGTGAAAATAACACCAAGTAATAAATAGCCCGCAATAACGGGATTATTGTAATTAATAGGTTTCATTTTACCATCTCCTTAAATTAAGTTACTTATTATTTCTACGGATTAGTTCCTAAAAAGTTACAAAAATACTCATCCGCAAAGCGACGGAAATATCCACTTGCTGAGATTAAAATAAGCGGAGGTTTTACCGTTATTTGCAGAACTTTGCTCAATTCGATGAAAATAAGGGAAGAATTTTCCCTTATTTACGTTTAAATCGTTAAATTTTATGTTTATTTAATCAATAGAAGGAATTACTACCCTTATTTTAGTGATTTTTTACTTCATTTTTAAAATAAGGGGAATTTCTCCGTTTATTTTGGCTCGTCCTATTCAATTGGGGTTACACACTTGTTTACTCTAATTTTATTTAGGCTAAATTTTGATGAGATGTAAATTTCTTCAAAATTTTATTAAAATAATGTAGTGTTTTTCTTACAATATGTATAAAATATATTACAATAGGGAAATTTCTTTTTCTAATAAACGTGCTAAGAAGGGGGAAAATATGCTAAAAAATAGAATTTTAATCGGTAGAGCTGAAAAAAAATGGACACAGCAGCAATTAGCAGATGCAGTTGGTGTTAGTCGTCAAACTATTGTGGCTCTGGAACAAAATAAGTACAACCCTTCTTTAGTGTTAGCTTTTAAAATTGCCGCGGCACTCGAAAAGGAAATAACAAATATTTTTGAATATAGGGAGGATTAAAATTGGCTAATATTTTTACATTTATTATTTTGGCGTTAGTTGTAATGGTAATGGTATCCGAATTTTATAAAATGAAATTCGAGCGTAACAAGGAATCCCAAGATGAAAGAGGACAATTAATTATTTTTAAAATAAAGTCGTTTTCTTACACTCTTCTAACTAGTGGAATAGTCATTGGAGTAATATTAGTAGCAATATTTGAGTTATTTAATCGTGAATTTTTTATCTTTTATGTAATGTTAGTCTTCTTCGTTCAAAGCATAGCATCTTCAATATATTTAGCCATTGTAAAAAAACATAGTCTTTTACACTAGCTAATTCTATCAATGCAGAGGTCTTGTACCATATAAGCTAAGAAGGAACGAATTCCTGATCATAGAATTCGTTCTTTTTCACTGCCCTCTAATGAAAACAAGCGCTGATTCTTGTTACAGAATTAGCGCCCGCTTGTTCAATAATTAACTAAAAATATTTGCCTTGAAAATATGTAATTACTTCAAGCCTTAATTATAGTTTTGAATAATGATAATTTTATTTTTTAATAAACATTTGTGTCCAGTAGTTACCGTCTTTAACGTAGCCTACACCAATATGTGTAAATTGCGCATTCATAATATTTGCTCGGTGGCCTGAACTATTCATCCATGCGTCCATAACTTGCGTGGCTGACTTTTGACCTTGTGCAATATTTTCACCGGCTGATTTATAGCTGATATCAAATTTTTTCATCATATCAAATGGTGACCCGTAAGTTGGGCTTGTATGGCTAAAATATTTTTTGTCGTGCATGTCTTGTGATTTATATTTTGCTACACGTGCAAGCTCCCAATCCATTGTAAGTGGGGCTAACCCTTCTTTCGCACGTTCTTTGTTCACCAAGTTAACTACTTGCTCTTCTACTGCTTGTTGTTCATTTTCAGAAATAGTAATTTTATCTCCAACATAAATCATGTCCGGATTTTTTAGTGTAGGGTTTAGAGAAATTAATTCGCTTAGACCGATTTGATTTTTAGAAGCAATCTTCCAAAGCGTGTCCCCACTTTTTACTGTATAGGTAGCTGCAGATGCAGAGGCTGGCAGCGCTAAAAGCATAATACCGAAGAACAACACGATACTTTTTTTCAACATTACTGAATCATTCCTTTCTTGTTGTCTATTACAAGCTTACTAGAAAACTATTCTAAAATCATTAGGGAATGAATGGCGCCTCTTTTGCATTTGTGTTACAAACGTTACAATTATGACTAGCCACTACACGGTTGAAGTTTTTCATCCTTCAGAATCCATGCTACATGAGCCTATTTTTAAGCTATTCAAACGAGTGTATCCGACATAAAAAAGAACGCTAATCATTTAGATTAACGTTCTTCATTTATGATTTTATTAGTATTTCAAAATAACTATTTAGTCGACTCTGCTAATTTCATTAAATAGTATTGTTCCTCCCTCGCCATGTGGTCAGCCATAGACGCTGTAAATGTCCCTAACACTTCCGCACTTAACTCCATTTCTTCAAGTTCATTTAGAAAAGTCTTAAATAAACCCATTTCTACTTCAACCTCATCGTTAAATCTATTTATCGCCGGGAATTTTTGTATATTTGTACGTAAATAGCCAGTTAATTCTACAGCTTTCAAATAAAATTGATCAAAGTGTTTTGTAAAAGTACTGCTTTTTTCCTTTAACCGTCTTTCTACACCATCCAATTGGTCATTAATGGCACCTGCATGACCCGATGCATCTAACAACCAGATTAAATGATGATGTAACTCGTGAAATATTGGTGGTATTTCCCCCTGTTTGAGATAGTTTAATATACGTAAATATTCTTCTAATTCATTTACCATATGATTTATGAAAGTAGGTGTTAAATGAATTTTCATTTCACTTGTTATATGGCGTTCAATAATCGATAGTTTGAAGGCCCTTAAAAGTTTTATTGATTCTTCAACATTATTAGCGAAAAGCTATTTACATCCCCTTTTTTCACACTGGTAATCAATTTATTCAACATGGAATCGCTTTATGAGAAATTCTATTTTATATTCAAAAATAAAAATAGCTTATGATAATCAAATTTGATTTCATAAGCTATTTCTTAGTTTATTATCTTTCTAGCGTTAATACGCCGTCTTCCATGCGGTACACTTTATCACAGAACTCTAGCATACGCTCATCATGGGTTACCATAACGGCTGCTTTATTACGTTCTTTTACTTCATATCGAATTTGTTTCACTACTTCAAATGCACGGTTAGAGTCTAAACTTGCTGTCGGTTCGTCTGCCAAAATAACGTTTGAGTTGTTAACAAATGCACGAGCGATCGCAACACGTTGACGTTCTCCCCCTGATAATTCATTCGGGAATTTCGATAATTTTTGCCCTAAACCTAAGTCTTTTAGTAACGCTTTCGCGAATTTGACTTCTTTAGCAGTTACTTTGCCTTTCATCTTACATACAAGCAGAAGTTGATCCAATACATTTAAATACGGAATTAAGTTTGACGTTTGTAAGATGAAGCCGATGTCTGTTAAACGGAATGAAGAAAGTTCTTTTTCTTTCATTTGCCCAATATTTGTTTCATTTACTAATACTTCACCTTTAGAAGGTTGAAGAAGCGCACCAGCAATAGATAACAATGTACTTTTACCTGAACCGGATGGACCAATAATAGCTATGAATTCACCAGGATTTACAGATAGTGAAACATTTTTTAATGCATCAACTGTTGAGTCGCCTTCTTTAAATGATTTTGTAACATTTTTTAATACTAAACCAGTCATTTATTCCACTCTCCCAATCGCTGTTAATGGATCGATTTTCGTTACTTGACGAGCTGAAATTACGGAACCTAAAACAGAAACAATTAGTAAGACAACGGCATAAATCAGTACCATTTTAAAGTCTAAGTTAAATGGCATTCCTTCTGGGAAGACTAAAGCCGTTAAATATGTCAATCCGATACCAGCGATAATGCTTCCTAATGATAAGACAAATACTTGTGAGATAATTGAATTTTTGATAAAACGGTCTGAAGCACCAATTGCTTTCATTACACCGAATTGTTGTGTTTTTTGTAAGATGAATACATAGAAGAATACAGCGATAATTACTGCTGAAATGGCAAACAAGAATGCCAGCATCATATAAATTGTTGCACTTTCTTCTTTATAACCAGGCATACCCATAATAGCGTCTGATTTTGTTACCGTTTCAATTGCATCATAGTTGCTTGCAATCGCATCTGCATCTAAATTTTCACCTTGTAGCGCAATCATAGCTACTGGGCTTTCTAACCCGTTGTCTGAGCCAGGTGCTGCGAATGCATAGCTTTGCCAAGTTTCAACGTTTACAAATACTGTTGGTAAATGGTTAAAAGTTTCACCTTTTGTAATACCAACAACCTCTAACGTAATGTCAGAAGATGTTACTTCGAATTTATCACCAATTGAATAGCCTTTATCTGCTAAAGATTCGTCGATAACGACACCGAATAAATCGTCTTTTGAAAGCTGTTTACCTTCAATTACTTTTGGCTCGATGAATTTCCCTGGTTCAATCCCTAAAAAGGCTACGTCCTCATTTACTTTTGAGTCTGTAATCTTAGGGTTGTGTATGATAATTGTAGATTGTCCAAATTTCGCTGCTTCTTTGACACCGTATTTACCTTCGATATCATCTGCAATTGTTCCAGACACTTTCGTTTTCATCATCGTTCCTTCAGAACCCTCTTCATAAATGAAAAGATCACCATCAATATTTTTCATCGTTGCCGCTGCTAATGTTGATAATCCATTACCTAAGCCCGACAAAATAAAAACAAGCCATGCGATTAGCATAATAATAGCGCCAATCATTGCAAAACGAGTTTTTGAATGTTTCATTTCTTTTATTGCTAAAAACATTCTTAGTTCCCCCTATTAATATGTCGAATAGAAATAGATTATATGAAAATAAGTTATCCATACCTTAAAAACTATCTTTATATAATAAAATTCTCTAAAAAACTAAAAATAGCTTTATCGAGTTTGGATAAAAAATTCACGTTATCTACTTCTCTTACAGAAGTATAGCTCGCCAATATAAACTTTATATAAACTCTTTAACATTAAATAAGATAATTCTAAAATAACAACTATAGAAGGATTTCCAGTATATTCCTTATATTGGTATACTTTTAATACGTTGTATACTTACACTAATACCTTCCTTAAGTTAAGAATTTAGCGAGTGATAAATTATAAATAACAAATAACGCTCCCCTGTTAATCAAGAGAGCGTTTGTGTGTGCTTTATGTTTTTTTGAGGCGTTTACTTGTTATCTAAGTTATCTAATTTTCTTTCAAGTGCCTCTACTCGTTCTTTTAAAGAATTCAATTCGTATGTAAGCTTAACATCACTATTCTTTTTTGGTTTTAATATATTTTTATAAATTAGATTGAAGCCCCATAACATGATTGAAAAACATATCCCCAGTATCAATAAAACAATTAATATACCGATAAAATTCTCTAAAATAATACGCCACTCCTTTACCCTTACCTGTCATAACAATTATATAAAACCCATATCAATGCGAATTAAGCAATTAGCGGAGTTAAAAATAAGCGGAGGATTTCCCGTTATTTGATGGATTCTAAGCATTTCAGGGAAAATAAGGGGAGTAATTCCGCTTATCTACAACAAAATCATGAAATTTTATGTTTTTTTAATAAATAGACGGAATTTCTCCCTCTATTTTGGTTGTTTTTTTCAATATTTTTCAAATAAGCGGAATTTCTCCGTCTATTTTTGTCGCTTAACCTGATCTCCTCAGCTTTATATAACTCATCCCAAGCGAGACTTCTTTCCGAGAAATCCTATTCCACTATGGTTGCTGTTAATTTCTTATCCAGTTTTCTAATCGCATGCACCGAATTATCCTGAATAATACCTGTTTCTACAAAACCTAATGAAGCGTATAATTCTTTAGCTACGACATTATCTTTATGATAAAAAAGGTCTACATGTTGTGCTTCCCCATATGGGATCTTTTCAATATCCGCCAACATTTTTTCAAAGGCAAGCTTGCCATATCCTTTCCCCTGATAACGCTTATCAATCATAAAATGCCAAATGAAATAGGTCTTCTCCCCATAAAAATCTTCATTTTGAAATGATTCATGATCTGTCGTGTCGTAAATATACATCAAAAATCCCACCATATTATCATCAGCATAAATGGCTAATGGAGTCGTTGGTATACCATCTGTGTTCAACATATGAGCGTCTGCGAAGCATCTAAGATTAGTAGTTTCTAATATAAATTCTTTCTGATTTTCTCCAACATCAAGCGCTATTACTTCATCTATGTTATCCCCGTCTATTCTTCGTAATTCAATCATTTTTTATCTCCTCCCCTTTAAATCACCATTCGCTTAAGAAGAACCATTACGTTTCCATAAGGTACATTTTAGCCATCATATAAGCATGTGCTGTAAAAAGTTGTGTGTTAATCTCTTTTTTTCGAATTAAATTTCCCATATCATTAAAATCTATTAATTTAACAGTTAGTTCTTCAGTATCATCTAGATCCTGTTCAAATTCTTTAAAAGCATCGAGAATTAGATAAGTTATTACTTTGTTATTTTGTGTGGGATTCACCATGAATTCTCCCAAATAGATAGGCTTTTTCACTGAAATATAACCTGTTTCTTCTATTACTTCCCGAATGATCCCTTCCTCATATGTTTCATTTTCTTCGATTTTTCCAGCAGGGACTTCTAGGTAAAAATCTTCTCCTGCGTAACGATACTGTTCAACAAGTACAATCTGATTCTCTTTTGTTATAACCACTGCATTTACCCAATCTGAGTATTCATTTACATAATAATCATCAATCACAATTCCATTCGGAAGCTCGCATTGGTCTTTTCTAATATTGCCGAATGGACTTTTATGTATATAATCTGATTTTATTGTTTTCCATTTCCTCATAAACAACCACCCTTTAATAATTGTAAGAATCCGTTCCTCACTAAGTTCATTACCATAAATTGTAACTTTTTTCTTTGTTTTATTCAATGATAATAAATAGCCATACGTGTGGTCTTAATTATTGCAAAACAGCCTGCATACAAAAAAAACGAACTTCTGTAAAGTCCGCTTGTAGTAGAAAAATTATTTACTTGAAATATTCTCTATATGCTGTGATAAAAGCTTCTGGTGAAGATTTCACATTATACGTATATACACCTTGTAACGTGTGTAAATAGAGAATACCACCTTGATTTGCAATTTCCCGATAAGAAAAATCCGTTACCACCTTAATCGGAAATTCTCTATGCTGTGTAATGACCTTATCAATGTATAAGAAAATAATTCTTTCATGCTCAATTTCAACCTGTTCAATACCTGTTACTTTTCTTTCTACTTTTATATAAGGATGTTGCGCTATCAAGCTCATGTGGTCCTCCTAAAACATAGACTTATTCCTATTATCTTATCACAAACAGATTATTTAGTTATCTAATCTAAGGTCCGCATTAATTAATTGTTTCTATAACTATGAACATTATTTTGTTTAATAATCGTAAAATTCCATATGTTTTTTATCTTCTTTATAATAATCAAGCCTATCTTGTAAGGTTCCCGAATGAAATTCAAATTTATGACCGTCTAAATCCGTAAAATAAATTGATTTTTTATCTCTTTCATCTCTCGCTCGTCCTGATAAAATATTAACGTTTAAATTTACAAGCTTTTGATAAATCACATCTAACTCTGTTTCGTCTATCGAAAATGCTATATGTGTATAAGATAGCTTAACTTCATTACGAGGAATATTCTTTTCTTCATTAAGAGCAAGCCAAATACCATTTAAATCAAAATATGCTGTACTTCTACCTTTAACTAATAGTTTTGCATCAAATACATTTTTATAAAATTCTATCGATTTTTCCAAATTAGAAACTGAAAACAAGAGATGATTAAGACTTTTTATAGTCATCTTACTTCCTCCTAAAATAGTTACTTAATTTAACAAAAAAAAGCACTTTAATAATAACTTGTTATTCCACAATCTGGATTTCGAATGTAATATCAAATAACCTTATCTAAGAAAGCACTTTACAGTTGAAGCAGAGTTATGTATTTTGCAACAATAAATTCATTACAAACTGTTCACCCTTAGGACCAATTTTTCTCCTACCTGTATCCTCAAAACCTACTCTTAAGTATAGTTTCTGAGCTGGAATATTTTTATGATTAACGACTAAAATGATCTCATCACAATTAGGAAATTCAGTTTTTACAAACCCCCTTAATAAGAGCATACCTTGTTTAGCATACCCCTTCCCTTGCTTCGCATGATTAACTGACAATGCAGTTAACAACATAGCTTTCGAGTTATCAGAATATTCCTTTACTCGTTCAGTTGAATGCAATAAAAAGAATCCTACCGGTTCATTTTCGCTTAAAATAACAATACGGTATTGGCCTTCTGTCACATTTAAAATCTGACTTGGTACCTTGTTCTTCTGGAAGTTCAAAAGAATTTAATACATTTAAATATTCTTTCGAAAAATGCTTTAGTTCAACCTTTTCCATAAGTGTAGCCTCCCTTGATTCACTATATTTTACCATAAGGATATATACACCATTTGCTCCTTAATGAAAAAAAAGCGTGATTCTTATTACAGAACCGCGCTCCATCGTTAATTCCTATTACCTCTAATTTATAAAGTAAACTATTTCGCAATAAATCGTTCCACTTTGACAATCTGATCCATTGTAATTTTTGGAGTGACACCTTGCATCCACTCATCATCAAAATTGCCTGCCCATTCTTTAGGACGACTCGCAAGCCAATCCATATCAAATAACCTCTCCCAGGTTTCTTTTATCTCATGTAATAAGTACCCACGTTTATCAAACTCTTCCCATTCCATTTCATCAAATGTAATTGGACCTTCGTTTAATATATTATGCCATACTTCAAAAGGAGACCAAAGAATGTTCTCTTCGGGGATATCTAACTTTAAAATGATGCCTTTTGTTCCCTTTTTAAAAATTGCCTTTTCATTACGATTAACTTGACGTTCCCATACCCATATTGGCGGTATTTCACTTATATAGTTAGGTAGCCGCTTTTCCATTTGTTCCATCATCCACTTATATGCCTCTGGAAACATTGAGTATTTAATATCTCCTGTTAAGTAACCCTGTTCTCGCATTAATTTGTAGGCTGATAGTTTTTGTACGGTATAAACAATCATTACTTTCTCCTTTGTATGTAGCTTAATGTTCTATTCGTACTATGTCTATTAATGAAAACGAGCGCTGATCCTTGTTTGCAGAATCGCGCACGTCTAAAAATTTAAAATAA
Organism: Solibacillus ferritrahens; assembly: GCF_037027585.1. Classification (NCBI taxonomy): domain Bacteria; kingdom Bacillati; phylum Bacillota; class Bacilli; order Caryophanales; family Caryophanaceae; genus Solibacillus; species Solibacillus ferritrahens. The sequence continues at coordinate 67,011 of NZ_JAXCLE010000014.1, forward strand.
TTACCTATATGAATCGTGAATTGGACTAAACAAGTCTTCTTCTGAATTTCTGACAATTGAAAAATGATCAACATTATAATGACCGTGAAGTGTAGCATTATGATGTTTTATAATTTGTTCTGCACTTAAAACATCATTACCAATGGTTGAATGCCCATCACCAACTAATGTTACATCAAACCCATTTATAGTTGCTGTTCTCACCGCGCTATCTATACAATGCTGTGTTTCACAGCCCATAATCACAAGGTGTTTAACGTGTTGTAATTTTAAATATTCTAAAAGACCCGTTCCATAAAAGGAGTTTGTTGCAGCTTTATCGAAAATCTTTGCTTCAGTGGGAACATTAATTTCATTGTGAATTTGAAATCCATCACCTTTTCCCTCAGCAACATCAAGATCCCTTATAAAAACAACTGGAACATCTGCTTCTCTTGCTTTTTCAATCACTTTATTAATATTCCTAACAAGCAGCTCTTTATTGAAAACCGGCTTAACCTTTTGATTTCCATCAATTAACTCTTGTTGTGCATCAATAATTAATAATATTTGATTCAAATATTTACCCCTTTCAAATATATGAGACGAAATTTAAGTTCCCCTCAGGACCAATCGTCACCACCCAACAGGTAGATAATGTACTAAATTTATTGGGATCGGATAATCTGATTATTTACAAATGCTTTTATAAAGAACAACTCATCATCATTTGGGGTTCTGTTATTTTCAAGCTTGAAGGATTCTATTGCACTTTCTAATGAAGGTGATTTAACCGCTTCACTTGCTGCTCTTAACTCTCTCCAGAATGTCGTCATTTCCTCTAAATCGCAAATTGATTCATGACCTATCAGAAACGCTTCAGCATTATATTTTTGAATGTCTTCAATCATTGGTAATAATAAAGATTGTTTATATTGAAACAGAGAATTGGTCGTTGTACCATATACACAATCCCCTAAAAAAAGGACTTTTTCATCTGGGATATAAATGATGGTCGCATCGTCTGAATGGGTACTACTAATTTTTTCAAGCACACAAATTTTATTACCTAGATCAAGCGTTAACGTTTTTTCAAAAATTATATGTGGAGAGTTTAACTTAAAACTATCTCTATTTGGAATCTCTTCTTGAATAATCTCAATACACTTAGCGCTCATCAATTTTGTCCGCGCATACGTTTGTAGTGACTTGTCATCAAATGTGTAATTTTGCCATGTTTTTAATAATTCGTTTGTTTGACTATTAACAATAATAGTTGCATCAAATTCATTCATGCCTAGGAAATGGTCCCAATGCGCATGGGTAATTACCGCATATTTCACTGGAGGAACATTTAGCTTCTCAATTTCTAGTATAAATTCCTTAGCATGCTGAGTTGAGTTACCACAGTCTATTATTAGACTATACTGGTCACCACAAACCAGTCCTAATGTCGGTCGATCGTTTTCATCTTGATTGGGCATATAATAAATAGTTTCGCTGAATTTGTTTAACATGTTATTTCCTCTTTTCTAGATATTAGTAAGATAAAAGAGAAAATCTTCATGTTTATCTTATATTAAATAAAATAAATTAAGATTTTCTCAGATTAGTTGTTTACCATTGGACTAGTACCCCCTCTCAAATATGGAAAAGTATAACATTTATAATCATTGTTAGGTAGCCTTAAATAAAAATGAGCACTGATTCTTGTTACAGAATCGCGCTCATAAACTCCTTTGGCTCAATTATTTCTTCAAGTCAATTACAATAGGATCGAGTTCTATTTTTATGTGACCTTCCCCAAAATTAAGACTGGCAATTTCAATTGGCTGAATGATCAATTGACTTGCACCTTCTTGAATCGTACTAAATTCCGTTGTTCCCATAAATGTTTTACCATTATCGTGAGACATACCTCCACCACCAAGCTCATCTAAATACACATGTCCAAGGTCGTCTGTTACTCTAAATGTAGGTGTCACACTCTCCCAGGTTTTAAGCAGTTCATCAGTCACCACTTGTTCATATGAAATAACGGTTGATACCGGAGTATATTCAATCGATTGAAGCGTAAATGTCACGTCTTCGTTTTGAACTGTTTCATTCAGAAGTTCTAGATTTCCTTCTAAACGTTCTAATGAAAAGGCAAAGTACCAGTCACCTTTTATTTCTGAACCTTCGAAATCTGTAAACTTTTCAGGCTTCCAAGTTACCTGTACCATTTCAGGATATAGAGCATCCTTGAAATGGGGTGTAATACTGGCAATGCCAACATAACGTGTATCAGAAATCCTTTTCATTTCCCCCGAACCTCCACCACCAATGGAACCTTTCACGTCAAACCAGCCATGAGAAAGTATATCCATTTTATCACCAAATGAATGCTCAGTTTCAATTGCGTAGGAAACGGTAATATTTGTCCCATCATAAACAGCATTTTCTATCATTACAGTAGTCCCATTACTTGTTTCAACAAGTCCCACATCAGTAGAGAAGGTTTCAAAATTACTAGAACGCTCATCTTCCGTAAAATAACCTATAATATTTTCCATAAACGGAATTTGGGATGCGATTGTAGGAAAGGCAAACCCAGTTGTTATCGTGGCACTAAGAACTATTATTGAAGCAACGACAATATTTCGCCATCTAGGTGCTTTTTTATGTTTTTTTAATACATGCTGTTTAACACGAGCTTTTTCCATCTCTGTCACTTCGAGCAGTTCGAGATGATCAATGTCCAAATCCGTCCATTTCTTCAGGCTCATAAAAATCGCTCCTTTAATTTTGTATTTGTCGCTAATAATTTTTTCCCTCGATATAAGCGATTATCAACAGCTGCTTTTGAAAGATTTAAATTCTCAGCTATTTCATTATTAGACAGTTCCAAATAATATTTCATGATGAAAATATCGCGGTCAATATCTGTTAATTGACTAATAGCCAGTAATACTTCATTTTTATCCTCACGCTGCAAGATGAATTGATCGGTCTGTAAACTACCAGCATTTTCTTCAAGTAGCATATCTGATTGTTCTCGAGCAATTTGTTTTTCAGTTTGGCGATACCGATCGATTGCTTTATATTTTGTAATTACGCCAATCCACTTCTTAAAATCTTGAGCATCTCCTTGAAACTGATGGGCATTTTGCCAAACAGTTAAAAAAACATCATTGATACACTCATCAATATCTTGTCGTTTCATATTGTATAAAATTTTCGTAGTGATTGTTTTGACAAGTGGCATATAAGCATCAATAATATACTCGAGTGCATCTTCTTTTTGCTTTTTTAATCGCTTAATAAAGTTTGTTGATGAACTGTTCATTTACTTCGCTCCCTATGTTATTGAAAAAGCTTTTTCATACCGTACAACGAAAGCTAATCCTTTTTATTCTCAAAAATATTCATTAAATTTTAAAAAAGGTAATCTTCATTTGATTATAATGGAAAAAAGAAAAAACGCGTCCCTGCATTTTTGCAGAACGCGCCTTAGTTAGCCATTATATCCATCACCAAATCCACGAATAAATCCATGAATAAAATCCGGTGATTCAACAAGAATCAGACAGATTATAAAACCTATGCCAGCACCAACAAGTTTAATATTTTTCTTTGTTTTACCTACAATAAGTAATAATAAACCTATAACTAAAGCTAGAGCAGGAAAAATATAGAAAATAGACTCAAGCATAACTGTACCCTCACTTTCTTCAACTTAACATTTACAAATACATACTACAATACCTTTATTTAACAGTAAAGAAATCCTTATTTTAAGTACCTAGCTACTCCCTCTCTTTTTGTAAGCTCCTCAAGCTCAAGCCTTTAAATATTATTTAAACAACGCTTATTTTATCAGCACCATTTCCATAAATTGTATTGAATGTTGAAACTTTTCTTAGCGCTAAACGTAATAAGATTATATGAATTTATATTGAGGTGTTTTCATTGTTAGATATATTGCTCGAATTTATGAATCTACCCGTCATGCTTACGGTATACTCAAGTATTTTACTAAATTTTGCTCTAGTCTATATTCTATTATCAAATAGAAATTTTACATATTTTGAAATAAGTTACCCGATCTATGATCAGCTCAATACATTAGCACAAATAGTAATTAATGAAAATTACTTTATTACTTCTCCTGTTATTGTTTGGCTACAAAGGTCAACGAAAAGATACGAGTACTCCGATGAGGAGGGCGACATCTCTATTCTTCCTACAATCATTTAAAGATCATTACTAGGAGGAAATAGAGTGTACAAATCAAAAAATTTATTTTTATATATGGGTATTGCATTAAGCGCATTATCCTTATCTGGTTGCCAGCAAAGTAATGGAGATGGCACCTTTCAAAAAGTCTTTGTCAATCCGTTTATAAGCAGTTTAGACGGACTTGCTGGAATATTGGGTGATAACTACGGTTTCGCTATCATTATTGTTACGATCATTATTCGACTTATCATTATGCCTTTTATGTTAAAACAACAGAAGAAGCAGCAGGAAATGAAAGTAAAGATGGCGTTGGCAAAGCCCGAAATAGAAGAAATTCAACGAAAACTTAAAGAAGCAACAAATCTTGAAGAAAAACAGAAGATACAGGCGGATATGATGAAAGTGTATCAAAAGCATGAAATTAATCCTTTAAATATCGGATGTTTGCCACTTCTTATTCAAATGCCCTTCCTAATGGGCTTATACTACGCCATTACGAGTTCAGAAGAAATTGCTACCCATTCATTTTTATGGTTTAGTCTTGGGCAGCCAGATTTATTTGTCACGGCAATAGCGGGAATATTATATTTTGTTCAATTTAAAGTTTCACAATCTGCAATGCCAATCGAACAGCAAAAACAAACAAGATTTATAGGATTACTGTCACCGATAATGATTGTGATTTTTTCTATTAATGCCCCAGCAGCTCTACCGTTGTATTGGTCTGTCGGCGGACTATGTCTTATCTTACAAGTGCTCCTGGGACAAAGGCTATATCCACCACAAATCATGCAACCGGAAACTAAAGGATAAAAAGCATTAACTAAAACAAATAAAGTAGGTGCTTCACATGTCATATGTTGAAGCATCTACTTTTTAGTTAGTTGCATTAATTTAAATTCTTTTACTACTTTCTGTTGTCGTTCTATTACGATATACAACGAATGTCATGATGTTTAAAAAGAGTGTAATAACAAGGAGTACTGATCCTGCAACCACGACACCCCCACTTGTATCCATAAGAGCAGACCAATCCTCAATTTTCACTAAATAGTTATTATATAGTAGCTGAAAGTATAACGAAATAACACAGGCACAAATACTTAGCATGGAAAGAACTACCCAATTATTATTGTTACGGCTTCGAAAAATATTAACAACAGGAAGTATCCAAGCAATAAGCCCTAGCACAAGACTACCAATATTAAGCCAACCCATTATATAACCCTCCCCCTTAAGTCCAAAAGTAAAAGCATATTCCACAACAACTCTCTTATTGTGAATTAGACGGTATATTTTGGAAAAGGTTTCGATTTATGGTTCATCACCATAACATGGTGTTGATTTTTGGCAAAACGCCTTAGTAGATAGAAAGTGCCTTATTTAAGTTTTTCAGTACCCGCCCAAAATAAGGGAAGAATTTACCGTTATTTGAAGGATATAGCTCATTTTGGGGTAAATAAGGGAACGTTTTACCGTTATTTTAAATAAAATCCTGAATTTTCATGCTTTTTAGGTCAATAACGGAAATTTCTCCCCTTATTTTGACTATTTTTTATGTCATTTTCGAAATAACGGAAATTCCTTCCACTATTTTTTCATAACCAATACAATCTACAAAAGCTTTGTAGCCACGCCGTTCGGAAAGTCTGTCCCGGAATGTAGTACAATGGATGCGAGCTTCAAAAACACTTGCTTCAACGCGCTTTCCCGTAGCGAATCTTATTTTTTCAATTTTGTCATCCCCAACTTATGGTGATGAACTCTTTTTATAATATAATCTTGTAACACACTTATTGAAAAAGAGCGCTTATCCTTATTACAGAATAGCGCTGGTTGTTGGTTTATTTGTTTAAGCCTTTTTCATGTATTCGATAAATCATAGCTGCCATTTGTGCTCTTGTTACAGGGTTGTTCGGGCCAAAACGGCTAATAGTATAGCCAGCCATAATTCCTTCTTGTTTCATCGTTTCAATCGCAATATATGCCCAATAGTATTTGTTTACATCTTCAAATGAATTCGCACCATTATTCGCAGATTGGCTATAGAATCCTGCATTGTAGAGTACCTGTGCCATTTGTGCTCTTGTTAAAATAGTATGAGGTGAAAAACGACCTTCGCCAATACCATTGATTATTTTATGTTGCGCTACTAAATGAATCGATTCTAATGCCCAAAAACTCTTCTCCACATCAATAAATGAAGTAGTTTTATTTAGTGGGGGCAACGATAAAAACTCACTTAGAATAGCAGCAACTTGAGCTCTTGTTATTCGGTTTATATGTACCATCAGAATAGCCGGAGATCCAGCCCTTTTCAGCTAAGAACATAATCTGTTCCTCTGCCCAATGTTCGCTTATGTCTTTGAATTTTTTATTATCATACTGATATAAATCCCATTCATCCATTACCCCGCCTACTTTATTTCGATAATAGTCACCTCCCAAATGGTTATATCCGGCATTCGCAATGTCGTATAGATATTCTTTAGATGCTCGATCAAAACTCCATCCCTTTTTAATTCTTATATCATAATTTGTTTTTGCGAAAAGATATCTCTGATTTAATAGTAAGTTTCCTGCTAAATAGTTTACCGCTTCTTTATAAGTACTAAATGCACGATACCAGTTATCTCTTCTTTTGCTTTCATCGTAAATTTTGCGATCTTCTCCGTAATCAGCGAGCACAGGTACCCGTTCATAATCTTCATCAGGCTGCCCTTGTAGTTGCCAAGCATTCTCTGGATTATATCCCCATACTTTTATTCCAAAAAGATTATTGGCATTGATTGCTATTCTTGTTGTTCCATAGCCACTTTCAATAATAGCCATTCCAATAATAGCGCTAGCAGGGATCCCCCACTTTTCATTTGCTTTCATTGCATATGTAGAAATTTCATTAATAAAGTCTTTTTTCCTTTGTATCGATGGAACTTCGTATGTCGATAAATAAGCACTACTATTTCTCCCTAACGTTTCATCTTCAAACGGTAAAAGATTAGCGCCATTTGCACTTGAAGCCAAGGGGTAAATATTAATAAAAAGTAACAAAATTATAAGCGCCATCACTGCTCTTACTGAATTCGCCAATTCTACATCTCCTTTTACAAAATTTACAGACTTAAACTCTTTCATCATAGCAGTTTTTTATTAGACTTAGCGGTTATAATCGCATTTTATTACTATCAATTCATGGGTGTATTTCCTAGTTTATCCTCTATTTTTAAACAAAAAGAAACCACCATTCATCCCCTTTGGACAAATGATGGTTTGTTTCGCTTTAAGAAAATTTATTATTTTCTTTAATACCATAAAGAATAAAAAGTACTCCTAATAATAAAAATACGAACCCTTTGGATAACCCGATAATAGTGAAAATAACACCTGCGAATAAATAGCCTGCAACGACGGGATTATTATAATTAATAGGTTTCATTTTACCATCCCCTTTAAATAAAATGTTGTTATTATTTTTACGAATTAGTCACTGAAAAGTTACAAAATAAGGATTGAATTCTTATGTTAAACTTACTTTTCACCATCGTGTATGTGGAAGAATCGATATAAGGTGTTATATTCATTTTCATCAAAATCTGCCAAAAACTCATTTTATTTCGCGTAAATAAGATAAACAAAGAATTGATTTTCTCCCATAGTTAATCTCCTAGTTTTTACGTCGTTTCCTTCTGTTTAAAATGATTAAAATGACAATGAAAATGGCTAATCCCAGTGAAGTCCAAATTAAAATTTGATTTCTAGTTTGTTCACCACTTAAATTAACTTCTTCAATCGGAATCTCACCTTCTCCTAGTACCACCAAATCGTTTTGGGAAGAACTCAACTCATTCGTACGACTACATATGATTGATACAAGCGATTTTGCCCCATACATCGTTGATTCGTTGGCATAAACCAAATATTCATTTCCCTCAGTAAAATTAAAACCACAATCTCCATCACCTTCACCAGTGGTAATAAGAATTTGTGTTTGTTCAACACCCTTCCAAGTATTCGTTACCTCAAAAAGAACCGATTTATATGTATATCCTTTTAGACTCCTTTTCTCTTTAATATCTAACACTTTCCCGCTAAATACTGCGTCTGAACGTTCAAGTTCTTCTTCTACACTTGATAATTCTGCACAGGAACATGCACTTGTTATTGAAGGAAAAGAACCTATAATAAAAATGAAAGTAAGAAGTATCATTGCTTTCCTCAAAAAAATCATCTCCATCACTCCCAAAATTATTTTATAGTACAGAGTCGCAGCGATTGCGAAAGACTATCATTATTTCTCCCTATACTTACCATCCCTAATTGCCTTTTTATATTTACCTTCATCTTTTATGGCAATTGCTTCATCTGTACTTATCCCTTGTATAGCGTAATACTTTGTTCCTTTTTCATACGCATTCGAAAAGTTTCCAGAATAAGTCCCTTCCATGTCAGAGTACTTTGTCACTTCGCCGATTTCTTCATCTACGCTTTCTACATATTCGTCGGTTAATTGATAAATATACCCATCCCAAACAACAAAGTTAGGGCCCAATCTGCTGATGAATTGTCAAATGGATTGGCATTGGAGCAACCTGATATAAAAACAATAGCTGTGACTATACAGATAAAGTTGTATTTTAACCTCAAAAATATCCCCTCCGTTTAATATTCGTTCTTTTACAATCCCTACTTATATACAACTTCGCCATTCTTCAAAAAATCAACTAATTTTTCTTTAAGTTCCTCTGGTTCTATCCAATTTTCATCAAGAAATTCATCTAAAGGTGTGATTTCCATTTCCACTGATGGATACTCCAGCTTAAGGTCTGCTAAAATCTTTACGTATTGATTGTAATATTCTTCTTTTTGTTCTTCAGTCAAACCTTCCAAGGTTTCTTCATTTGAAATACATCCTGCTAAAATGGTAATTCCCAGTAAAACCATTATGGATAACATTTTTTTCAACTACCCCACCCCTTTTTGTTTTAAAATATCTAATTGTAAGAATATTGTATCAACATATGGTATAAATATCCATTTACTCCCTTGGATTCACAAATATTTGTAATTACATCCATTCGAGTAAATAACTTTCCTTCGTGGTTTTTGAAAAGTTGTGCTATATTCATTATGTCAGGAGTGAGTTGATGAAAAAGTTTTTAACATTTACAGCAATAATTCTTGTTTTACTTGGAGCAGCTGGTTATGCTGTGTGGCATTTTGGAACAAATATCGCATCCGAAAAAATTATCGAAAAAGTGGAAACTAATTTAGATGATGAAAGTCTTAAAGAAGTAAATACTTATATTGAGAACGATCCGAAGCTTCAGGAAATGGTTAGCGAGGCAGCAACTACAAATCCAGATTCTCTTCCCTTCCAAACGAAGGAAGAAGCGACACGTTTGTTAATAAAAAAAGTGGGCGTTACTCGTTTACTGGATATTCAGCAACAAGCGCAAAATGGTGCAATCAATAAGGACGCACTATTAGCCGAAATCGAAGGTAAACTGTCCGAAGATGAACTTTCTGCTTTAAAGTATGTTATATTTAAAGAACTCAATAAATCAAACTAGTCATAATACAAAACGCCAAAAACAATTTATAAGGGCTCGATTCCGCGAATTAGGAATCGAGCCCTTTTGTTTTACTACTTACTAAATAAAACGATATTTACTTGATAATTGTGAAATAGCCAAAATAATAGTGAACCCAACAACCAAATACCACACTATATTAATAGAGATCACAAACATGATTAAGCTAAATAAAAGCGCCACTAAAGAGCTAATTATAATGGATTGTACACTCGGTAATTTATTTTGTAAGATGAGATACAATGCTAACGGCAATATTAGTGTGAAAATCGGAATATAAATCATCACAAAAGTGTGCTGAAGCAAGGCTAATGATAGTACTGCAATTACAAAACCGATAGATGTAGTAAATGTTCTTCCCATATTTCCTTTACCTAAAAGCAGTACCAGCATAATTGTTAAAGCCGCACACATGCCTATGATTGAAACAAATGAATACCCCATAATTAGAGCTGATATAGAAAAACAAACTAAAGAAATACATGGTATCAGCAAGATTATTGGTTTTTGCTGTTTTTCAGTATTTAGTACATTTGTAAAGCCAACAAGAAATAATAATGCAAATGGAATCGTTAAATAGCCTAATTCTATTTGATTAAAATGGGTAATATAACTAACTTCAAGATTACCAAGCAATATAATGACCAATGATGCACTAATTTGACCTACTAACAACCAAACACTTGATAATTTCAGCTTTTCAGTAAGCTTCGTTGTAAATACAATTATAGTCAAACCTAATAATAAAGATAAATATAGCAAATTTATCCCTCCTAATGATTTCTTTAAAGCTGCCACTTCGTTTATGTAATCTTAATCCTCTTTATACTTTAACATAAATATCCAATTTATTCTTTACCTTCTCAACCTTCTGGATTAGAAAGATAAAAACCCCGAATAGATACACATTTGAAAGTGTCCGCTATCCAGGGGCCAGTCCATTTATTTACTGATCTTTCTTTATGCTTTCCTGAGCCATCCTTACTAGCTCCTTGACCATATTCCCGCCAATTCTTCCACCTACTTTACCAGCTTCTTCAGAAGTAAGTTTCCCGTTGTATCCTTCCTTAAGGGGAATACCTAATTCTTTAGCTACCTCTAATGCTGCATCTTCTGGTTTGCTAGTGCCGGATACTTTCGCTTTTAATTGATCAAGCTGTTGTCTAGATTCGGGTACAAGTAATTTATTTCTGTTTCTCTTTGCCATCGAATCACTCCTTTAATACTAGCATAGGCAACTAAGGGCAAAGTATGCGATGCAGATAATGTTAATCATTTCGTCAATGCAAACACCGCAATTGGTTCATATTTTGGTGTATTTTCTAAATTTGATTTATATAATACAATTTCATTTACTTGAAAAGATAAGGCCTTTTCTCTAAAAGGGTTATGCGTTTCTAAATCAACCATTTTAAAATCTTCACTCTTCCCCCACTTCCGCGCCAAAGTGATGTGGGGATGATAAGGACGTGTTTCAAGAGTAAAGCCTTCAGCAAGACAAGTTTTATAAACAATTGCCTGAATTTGAAATAACTGTTCCACTTTGTTCACCGCTCCCCAAAATATACGAGGAGCTTTTTGAGGACCAAACACATTCAGTCCTTCAATATCTAACATAAACGCTTTTTGATTTTTAAGAGCTTCCCCAACTGAATGAATAACAGATTGAAGTTGATGTGGATTAACGGAACCAAGAAAAGCAAGGGTTATATGATAATCACGTAAATCCACCCAACGTTTAAATTGGAAGATCGGTTTAATTCGTGTCAGTTCATCATAAATTGTTTGTTTCACATCATCCGGAATACGCACTGCCCAAAAATAGTGAGCCTCTCTCTCCATGTGTTTTCACCTCTTTTGCTTTGTTGATTTAGAATTGACATCCATAAAGGAATTAATGCATTTATATGGTTAAAGAAAAATAAGCGGAGGATTTCCTCTTATTTTTAAAATTGTGCTCATTTCAGTGAAAATAAGGGTAGAATTTCCGCTTATTTACGATAAAATCATTAAATTTTACGTTTTATTTATAAATAAGGGAAATATCTCCGTTTATTTTGGTTATTTTTCACTTTAATTTTAAAATAAGCGGAATTTGTTCCTTTATTTTGGAGGCTTTCCCTCGGCATATGTACCAAACCTATTTAAACTAATTTCTTCTCCATTATCCAGTAAGTATCATGCCAACCAACATGCACATAATCTAATTGTTTATATAAGCGGCAAGCCGAATTTCTTGGATCTACATTTAAACATAGTTTCTGATACTCAAATTTTATTGCTTCCGCTTCGAGCGCACGCATTAGTGCATGTTCAATTCCTTTACCACGAAATTCTTTCAGGATGGCAATTCCGATTTCGGGCGTTTCAGCATTACCAAAGCCTTTTTGTGCTTCATCAAACAGTCGCAACCAAATGGCCCCAATCGCCTGTTGTTCATTTTCCGCAATCAAGCCTATATCACCACTTTGTTTCCCCCAACCCTCTACATATTTCGAAACAGACGGTTCGTTAAGTATTGTTCGAGGAAAAGGTTTTTGTCCTTCTGGTACAAACGCAGATTCATACACCATATCCCATAAGAAGGGTATATCGCGTTCTACAAGACTTCTTATTTCAAACAGTATGAACCTCCATTCGACGAAACTTTGTTATTTGAACTAGTTATCTAATACTTATTAATTATTGTACATTAATATCTTTTCTTCGCTAGATTTATTATAAAAACCGTTATTATATATCAAAGTGGAGAAGGCTTACTAAACTACATATTAGACAGATGAGTAAATGTTATACTTAAAAACTGGAGTAAATTGGTACATTAAAAAAAATCCATCTATGCATTCAAACAGCAGCGATTATTAAACTAAGTGAAAAAAAGAAATTTAATTTCCTTTCATTTAAATCCGATTAATAAACGAGGAGGTTTTCAATGAATAGTCCTAATAAACAAAAATCAATTGAAGAAGAAATTAGGGATATAAAAAAGCAGACACTAAAAGTATTGACTATCATTTTCTTAGGCATCTTATCGTCCATCATTTACTGGATTTATTTTGAAGAGGACCTATTAGTTGAAAGCCAGTCTCCTTTTGACGATAAAAAAGTAATTATTAATGAAGTTGGAAATTGGTTTATTGGAGGTTCCAATAAAATTAAAATCTATTTTAAAGAGGATGGAAGGACTAGAAACTTCAAAAGAGTTGAAGTTGATAACTTCCGCGAATCAAATACTAAGGAACGATACAATATTGTGTGGATAGATGAGAACAGAATCTCTATAGCCATGGTATTTGAAAGATCTACCCAAGGCTTGGAATATAACTTTACTACTAATTCTATTGAAATGGAATAAACAAAAAAACCCCTGAAAACTAGTATCCATCCATACTAATTTTCAGGGATCACGATATTATCCTGCATGTTCTTCCTGTAAATATGACACATTCACACGTTGATAAATGATACCGTATACAATCGTCATTAATACCACACTTGCCACCATCACTGTAATACTCGGAAATATAAATGCTTTACTCATCGCAAATAAGACATCTGTACGGAACCAGCTTTGGAACGGTATACCGACACTTAAAAGGGCAGCAAAGAATACCACTTTCACACCAATATGCTTTTCTTTCATTTTACGAATCATCCCATTAATAAATAAACGTAATGCTGCTAATCCAGCCCCAACGAAAAAGAAAATAACTAAATAACCTTTCACCGCTTCATCTAAAATAAACGCTTTACTCATCATTACTATAATAATTGCAGTAGCAATAGACATCATCACTTTTGCTTTTTTACTCATCATTGTGTCCTCCTCAAAATTCAACATATTGTTGATTTCTATTTATAGTTTAAGTCGAATCAATAATGATAGCAACGAACAAAATTGGACACATTGTTGATTTTTGAAATTATCAAATGTCATTTTATATTTTTATTAAAATTGGCTTTAAGTAAATAAACAACATCATATTTTTCTATTTCATTAATATGACCATTAACATCCTGATAAAATTCAGCGCTAAGGGAATTCATTCTTCCATCATTTGAATAACAAATACTGCCTAATACAACTTCGTCTTCAATAGATGTATTATCCCCCCGGAAACTCCCCCACACACTTGACATATCATCTAAATCTTTTGAATTTGCGTCATATGCACTGATTGAACTAACGCCTTCCTTACCGCCAACTGCCATATTAAATGTCGGTTGCTTTGAGATAGAGTTTTTGGAAGTTGTGAATATAATTGATCCATCCCCCTCTACCTGCGTCGAAAGTTCGCCAATTTTATCCTCAATCAGATTTCCTGACTCATATTTTTCTATCCATATAGTTACTTCTTTGTATTCTTTGTCTGTATTGAAATCATATACAAATGATTGATCAGCACTACTCGACAGAATCGCATTTTCTCTGTCTGTTAGTTCAGCGACAGAAATTGTATTCTTATTTGAATCAAATAAAAAATAATTTAGTAATAATAAAATTAGCGCTAATGCAGAAAAAACAAGACTGGCTATATTGGTCTTATTCATTTTCTTTTTACTACTCATTTAGTCCACCTACTTTTAACAGTTTTAAATACAAAATTCCCTATATTTATTATACAGTAAATATGTTCCTATAAAATCATTTCCTTACAAATGGCATATTCTTTCCCCTATGATTTAGAGGATTTTAATTGAGTAATATAGAAATAAGTTTAGATGTAAGTAATTAAAGTTAGGTGGTTATAATTATGATAGAGAATTTAAAAGAGCATTTACAACAATTAGAGGAAAGTCATACCGGTATGGAAGTAAGAATGAGTAGAGAAAAACTCGATGAAATTTTAGCTGAGGATTTTTTTGAAATTGGCAGCTCTGGTTATATGTATGATAAGAAAGAATGTCTTGAAACAGGTGTTGTATTGACAAAAATGAAGCTACATAATTATGAAATCTATCCGCTTGCTCACGACGTTGTCTTAACAACATATTTTCTTGTAGATACTACAAGGGAAAGAAATACACTTCGTAGTTCAATATGGAAATTCATTGATGGAAAATGGCAACTTTATTTCCACCAAGGTACAATCACACCACTTCAATTAAATAGTATTATGAGCAGTTTATAGCTAGCATTATTAAAAGCTAATCTAAGTAATCCGTTTGAATTAGAAAAAAGGCCTTTCCTCAGGTTCAGGAAAGTGCCTTTTATTTGGATAAGATTACCTTATCTTCAACAAACTTAATACTAGTTAACCAGCGATTCCTCTAGCTAGCACAATTAAATATACAAAAACCAAGACTCCTCCGTTTAATAAAACACCTAATATTCCCGACAACCACTTCTTTGATAGTACTGCAAATATAATACCAAATAGCGAAAGCGTCCCAAGTACGATAATAGCCATCAGCAAATTCGCATTAGGCCCTCGTATAATTAAAAATGAAATGATACTCGCAATAACCATCAGTAAAGAAAGAACTCCTAGCTTGTTCATTTTATCCCCCATTTAATTTCCAAATATCCTTTTGGAGTGTTGTTTTGTATTCTAATATTGTGTAATACTAATTACTCTGATTATGAAAAAAATCTAATAATCTGTCAAAAGAATGGATGTCCGGCGTATCGCCTAGATGAATCGTTCCAACTAATTAAATCCCCTTTTTATAGTAAAGCATATTTAGTTTTTATTAATATAGTAAATTAGATTATCAGTCCATTCGCCAAACTCATAAATAAAACCTTTTCTTATGCATTCAAATTGCAACCCAACACTTTCCGCTAATTTTATCGAAGCTGTATTATCGAGATTTATGTGTGCTTCTATACGATGATAATTCAGCTTGTCAAAAGCTAGATAAATCGCTGCTTTTACAGCTTCCTTTCCATATCCTTGCCTCCAAAATTGGTTATGAATCGTGTAACCAAATCTTGCCCATTGAAAGTCATCTCTCATAATTGTAGAAAAATCGATTGAACCAATATGAGTAGTATCTTCTTTCAGGAAAACCCCAAAAACATATGCATTATCTTCTAGAGCCATTCTTTGATGATTATTTACCAAATCTTCAAACCATTCTTTTGTACAAATACTCATATCAATTCTTCCTTCATCGTATTTATGTTGTGAAGGAGACCTATTTTCAAACTCAGATAACCACGTACTATAATCTTTTATTTCAAGAGGTCTGATTACCAATCTTTCTGTTTCTATATGAAGATTAAAATTTCCCAAAAAAACACCTCTTTTATAATGTAATTTTTTCTGTTTATAAAAGTAATCCCTGTAGATTTTAACATAAATTCCCTATTTATTTTCAATTTATTAACAAAAATGAGCGCTGACTCTATTATATAGAATCGCGCCCAATAAATTAAAATATTTATATACAGTTACATATCAATCCAATTTAGCAAAAGAGACTAAAGTGCCTTGATCGCATGAAATAAATCCATTTTTCTCATAAAAGTGCCGAACGTCTGGCGCTTCTTCCGTTAACAAAACTTTTTGTCTAACACTTTTATATTTATTAAGAACATGTTGCATAAGCAATGTTGCAATTCCCTGATTTTGATATGCATTTAATACGAGTATATCTTGAATATAGATAATCGTTAGTCCATCACCAACAACACGAACTAAGCCAAGTAGTTTTTCTTCCTGCCAAACTGAGATGACATCTAGTGATTGCAAACATGCTTGCTGTAATAAATCTAAATCGTTGGTATACGCATACCATTCAACATCTACATATAAGGCCTTCAATTGGTTGATGGGAATGTTTTTTTCGTCTTTTATTTTAAATTCCATTTTTATCCTCCTAAAATATTATTTAGAAGAATTTTTTCGTAATTTTTCCATAGGTATGACCACCTTTTCTTAAATTCCTAATATTATAATCTGAAAATAAATAATTATCAATATTTCAAATATTGAAAGTTGATGTACCCAGTTAATTTTTCCTTTGTTTTTCATTCACATATTCCAGAACATTTCGAGCATTCATAAACGCTTCTCGTAAATCTATTGGGACCATCTCGATTTCTGGTGGTGAGGAGACGCCGGTTTTAGCCATAACCGTTTCATATGTTATTAAAGCCTGAATGTATTGTTCAAATTCTTCAGCTGTCAAAACCTCTTTACTAGATAGTTCATCGTTTAATTTATCAAAGTAAGGTTGGATGTCATAGAGGGCTGCTTTAATTTCCTCCAGATTTTCGCTTGGGACTTGAGAATAATCGATATTTCCATTTTTATCGCCAAATTCAAGTTTTGCATTTGTAATTACATATAGTACTTCTTTAAATTGTTCGTATTGCTCTTTTCCTAAGTCACCTTTTGCTTGAGATAATTTGGCATCAAATAATAAATAACTTTTCATTGTGATATTTGCGATATGCTTTTTCACGTTATCGAAAGAACCATATAAATCATCCGCAAGTAACGACTGATACGCAAATGCTCCTGTAGGTACCATTAAACAAGCTGCAATGACGGTAATAGCTATACGCTTTTTCACAAAACGTTTCACTGTTCCACCCATTTCCGATTTAGCTTCCTGGATACCTTTCTTACTTCTTTCATGAAGTTGAAATGGGATTTCAATTTTTTCTATTTCTTGTTTAAAATTATTTTCCATAGTTCTCTACCTCCTTTAAATTTTGGCGAAGTTTATTTAAGGCACGATATAATATGGACTTTGCGGTTCCAAGTGGAATTTCTAAAATCTCCGAAATTTCCTTTAACGTCCGGTCATTATAATACTTTAGTAAAATCACGCTTTTCTCATCTTCATGCAAAGTATCCATAAGTTCTCGTAAAGATAAAGAAGTTTCAATATCTTCTACTTCCTCCCTTGTATGTACTTCAAATTGAGGAATGAGTTGAACCACTTTTTTATTTTTATCTATTACGTTCAGTGCACAATTAATCGTAATTTTCATAAGCCATGTCTTGAAATATTCCGGTTTATTTAAAGTGCTAATATTTTTAAATGACTGATAAGCTACTTCTTGAACGACGTCTAAAGCGTCATTTTTATTTTTCACATAGACATAGGCCATTCGATAAATATCTGCTTCATATTGTTGGAAAAGCTCTAAATACGCTTTGTCATTTCCTTTTTGAGCTTTTTTTACTAAGCGTCCAATATTCATCGCAATTCCTCCTTTCATTTTTGTCTTACACTTATTAGACAAACAAGAAGAGCATTTGGCTTAAAAATTTACCAATTATTTTTCAAATTCAAATTTCCCTCCATCATTGCATGAAAAAAGACGCCTCTCTTATTACAGAAAAGTGTCCGCTACTAATTAAGATTCCTATTTATTCTTATCTATATAAAATATTGAAATTCACTATCAGCATTAATGATAGCAACAAATACAACTTGGTCTATTTGCCACTATATTTTTTTACTGTGATATATTTCATACTCTTTCACTCCTCATCCACCTTGTTTAAAGTAAATTTCATTTGGTTTATGTGATGGATATCGTGTTCCATTAATCCTTTTAAATATTCATAAAGTGTTAAAGTAGAATCCTTAATCTGCAGTTTAATCAACCATTTCTCTTCAGGTATTTGGTTTAACTGATTTAATAAGTCTTCCCGAATGCGTATACATTTTTCAAATGTTTTTTCAATCGTCTCAGTTCTAGCAATAAATGAAGAATGAATGTTAAAGTCCTCGGCACTTGGAGCTTTCGGTAAGCTTTTACCTGCTAATAAATATGGAATTCTGTGTTGTAAAACAAATTCATCCCAAGGGTAAAAATGACCAACTATTTCGATGATGGACCATTTTCTTTCTCCAATTGGTTTTCTTAGTAGACATTCATCTAAGGTTTTCATTCTTTGCAAAAATAGAAGAAAGTTTTGATGATGCTCTATTATTTCTGATTTTTCTCTTTGCAATTATGCCACCTCGATTTTATCGAATTAAATTTTATGAAGGGCCTCTCCCTCATTCTTGAAAAATATTACATAACCAAATTTTAACATAAACTTTCCGAGTATTTTAAATATGTTTCCAATATAATACGGAGCAGCACCCATTTAATCACCTATAGATTTATAGAATAAAATATGGTTTTTTAGAAATCATACTTTATAATGGCCTTATAAATACCCCAAAAATGTTAGTTAATAATTGGAGATAAAATGAAAAATACTAGAGTTCTCTCTTATATAGTTCTTAGTTTTCTATTGCTGTATGGCTGTGCCGGGGATGACAAAAAGCCAGTTTCTTCCGCTAATGACATGGGAAAAATACATCCAGCCAAAGAAACAAAAAAGGAATTATTAGCACTGTCTGAAGAAATACTTTCGCTGTTAAAAGAGTCTGATTTTGAAAAAATCTCTGAAATGGTTGATCCAGAACATGGCGTCACTTTTGCTTTTTATGCTGATTTTGGTAATCCCGCTGGCTATGGAGGGCAATATGTAAATTTATCAAAAAAGGAAATAAGTGAAAATAATGATACAAAGTATTTGTGGGGAATGGATGAATCAGAAAAAGAAATTGAAATGTCCTTAAATGAATATGTTCAACAAATGCTATTACAAAGTTGGGGAATGGAAGAAGTAGAATATAGTATCATTACTTTTAATGAACCTGCAGAGAATTTTGCAGGTGTATTCAATACCATTCATCAATATTATCCGGATGCCAAATACGTGGAATACCATTCGCCGGGAATTAATGAGCATTCATTCCAATCATTGCGGTTCATTTACCAAGAAAGAGGAGGAAGATGGTACCTTATCGGAATAGCCCGTGATGTAGCTACTTTATAAGAAATTTTAAAACCAAATATTAGTTTTGGATGTGTATTGATTTAGGACTGGTTCAGTTCATTCATTAACCGGAAATAACAGGTTCTTTAAATGAATATTTAGGGGAATGTCCAAATCAGATGTCCCCCTATTTTTACCATAAAGAGACAATATTATTTAACAAAGCCTAAAATATAAATAACAATTCGAACAAAAAAATAAATTATTCCTACAAAAATTAACAACCCCCAAATAATCGGAAATAATAACGAAAAGACCAACTTCTCAAGACTTTATTGAGAAGTTGGTCTTTTTAAAGAGTGCTACAATTGCACCCGTTAATTTTAAATAACCATTTATCGCTATACTAGATACTTTATTTATATAATTTTTTTATTACCCGAACGATATATTTTGCAGCAAAGTATGAAAAAGGAATACCTAGTAACATTGTAATGTTAAACGTAAAATAACTGAACCAAAATAAATTTGACAAGTATGCACAAAATTTAAAGTATGGTATAAAAACGATTACCATTAAAGCTATAAAGCCCGCTTGTCTCATCATTAATCTATTTTCTTTAATATTCAGTTCTTCCTTCCGTTTTTCATCCATACATAATTCCACATTTGTATTCCCCACTTCATCTGATTCTATTTCCTTTATCTTTTCATGTAGTTTCTCCATTTCCGTACCCCCATAACTACTTTCCAACATTTTAACATAAATATCCAATTCCCTGCTATGGGTCACGTGTTGAATGGGGATAAGTTAAGCTGCGCGAACTATCCAATTTAAAAGTACAAAAAAACTGTGTCAAAAAATCTGGCATTACCAGATTTAACACAGCTTTTTTGTATTATTTTATTAACTTTAATTTATCTAATGGAAAGAAAACAATATTTGTTGTACCTATTATTTTATCCTTTGAAACAAAACCAACGTTTGGGTCTCTACTATCTATACTTTTCCGACGATTATCTCCTAGCACAAAAAGGTATCCATCTGGAACGATTGCCTCACCTAAATACTCTTCCATTGTAAAATCTTCAGTGAGTGTACCATTGTCCATCAACGCCTTTTTATATTCCTCTAAATAAGGTTCTTCATATTTCTTACCGTTAATAAAAAGTTCATCGTTTTTATAGGCAATGTGATCACCAGGAATACCGATAATACGCTTGATATAATTTGTATCTTCCTTTGCTTCAAATACAATCACATCAAATCGGTTATACTCTGTTAATTTTGGCCCAATCTTATTTACGATTACTTTGTCCCCATCTTCAACTGTTGGCATCATAGAAGCACCATCCACCACAATAGGTGTTAATATGAACATCCGAATTCCCACGGCAAATAAAAGTGCGATCCCGATCACTTTTATCCATTCCAAAAACTCATTTTTTTTGACTGCTTTCAAAGTCATCACATCCTTTCAGCAATATGAATAATCTTTTGAATAACTGTATTAACTTGATCATTGTCTCTTATGACAAATAAATAATCCGCTTCATCTTCTGTTGGATTAACTATATCTTCCTTTTCAGCCTGTTGTCTAGCAAGTACTTCCTCAAACTTTGTATATGCTTTGAGATGGAATGCTAAAGTATATTAGGGCCTTGTGTCGGTAGTAAATTCTTATAGTATGTATTAATAAATTCAGCATGGTTATCATTGATCCATCACAAAAGAGTTACTTAACTGTTTTTCCAAAGCATGAGCAAATGTCGTTTTTCCAGAATGGGTTTTACCCACTGTAATAATCGCTAACTTTTTCATAGCCCGTCTCCTTCTTGCAAAGCTAAAGTTAAGAAATAACCTTTGTCCCTTGATGAAAATGCATTTTCCAATGTCCGTCGATTAATTTCCAAATCGAGCTACGTAGTGAATGTTGGTTATTTACTTCATTATAAATTCGGTAGGTCGTTAAAATTATTTCTTCAGATAATGAATGAATTTCAAAATCACTTATTTTCATTCGTACTAAACTTAGTGTCATCTCGCCAATATTCGCATCTTTGTACAATACCTGCCCCGAACTTCCAAATTCAAAAAAAGTTTCTGCAAGCAGATTCGTTAGCTCATCTTTTGATGTCCTGATTTCTGGTTTTAACAATTTTTGCTCTAGTGCAAATAACTGTTCTTTCAACGAAGATTTACACTCCATTTAATACTCACCTTTTTCCGTTCATAGAATTGATATTAGTAAAACTAACTAATTAAGTTAGGACCCGACCCTTTATGTTTGAACTTTCTTAACGATAGTAAAACGGCACCTGCTATAAATAAAAGTCCGCTTATTGAAGTAATCCAGAAGAAAATACTACCTCCAGTCGTTGATGCATTAAAAGTCAAACTACTAAATAATATCATTATAAAACCTATAAATCCCCAAAAACCAATTGCCCATTTAGATTTACTTTTGATGAGATAATAGCCAGTTACACCTAGAATATAAAGTATACTTACTATCATTAAAGTTGGAAATAAAGGTTGAAATTTTACTGCATAAACAAAATAATCAAGTTGGCTAATATCCTGTCCAGCCGTTATCTCTATATTAAACAATTTGGTGAACGGTGTGGAATACTTCCATTCGATTGAATTATTTATAAGTGCACTTCCTTCATACCATGCAATAAAAGTTGCTACCATAAAAGTTAAGATTCCTATTATAATTTGCAGTGCATACTTAAACAACTACACTCCCCCTATATAATTATTTAACAAATCACTGGTAATTTTGACGGAAATAAATAACAAAGGTTCCAGGGATTTTGTCGCTTCAAAATAGAGGAAGTAAATAGTTAATTGTTACACTCAATTATTTGGTAAATATTTTTTATATTGATCCCATACTTCCAAATATTCCGGCAAATCATGTGGGTGCACTTTAATACATATCCCTATACGTGTATATAATTGAAAAATCACTTCATCTAAAAGTCTTTCTTCGGTATAGCTAAGATCACTGTTCCACATCTCAAACAATGTAAGCAATGTATTCAAATCTAGATTGTCTGGTGATGAACAAAATGCATATGTAAAATCATAAATTTTCGGTCCAATTATTGGTGAAGGATCAATCACACCTTTTAATTGGTTATTTAAATAAACAAAATTATGTACACCAGTATCTCCATGTAAATAATATTTTTCTTCCAAATGGCTATATCCTTTTAACTTATTTACTAAAAGTTCTACCCTTTTATGATCATCTAATGAAAGAACCTTTCCTATATTTTGCTGCGCATATTCCAGACTACTTTGATTAAAATCAGACCAACTGCTTTTAGAAGTACCGTTTATTCTTCCCCAAGGGGTATCTTCATCTACCTTCCTATATTTATCAAATAGTTGCTTTATTAAAATTGTCATCCAGTCTATTTTAGAGCCTCGATTAAAATGTGTTTCTCCTGCAATATAGTCATACACAATAAATTGTTCTTCTGGATCTGTGTAAATAATATTAGGAAGTAAGTTCGTATCACTATAAGCCGTAAGAAATTGTTGCGTCGGCTTTATAATATTTGCTGTATCCATTTTTACCACATATGTTGGTTTTTTATTGACAAGTAGTAAATATAAAATGCTATTTGTAGTACCGCTATTAAGATTTTCTGCCTTTAAATCTGTACTAATTAAATAATTACTTTTTAATAAATTTATAATTTTATTAATTTTTTCCACATTTGAGCCCTCTTCTGCTAATTAATATCGTGCCTGATAGTTATATTCTTTCCTAAATATTAAAATCCTTTTATTTTGAATTGAAATGATTTTTATGTTTAAAAGAAGTTATGAAGGTTTAGGGGTGGAGAAAGACTACACGTAGCTAACTGTTGAGGTAGTCTCCGTAAAGCTAAAAAAAGGATAGATGTATGCAGGAGTTATTTCCTGTTCATCTATCCGTACTTTTTTCTTCTATATTTGTAACGAAACCTTAAATTATTTAGCGCTGTTTACTCTCTTTCCTAAACGATAAACGCAAAGTATGAAATGAATAATAAACAAAGCACGTACATTATTGGATGTACTTCTTTAGAACGCTTTTGTGCGATTAAACAAATTGGATATAGAACAAAACCTAATCCGATTCCGATAACGACACTAGAAGTTAACGGCATCATAATAATTGTTAAAAATGAAGGAATCACGATTTCTAACTTCGTCCAGTTAATTCTACGGATCTCCATAGCCATTAGTGCACCTACAATAATTAATGCAGCTGAAGTTACTTCCGCTGAAATAACACTAACAAGTGGCGAGAAGAATAAAGCAACAACAAAACAAGCAGCAATGACTACAGATGTAAAGCCGGTTTTCCCTCCGACAGCAATACCTGCAGAAGATTCAACGCTTGTCGCAGGTGTTGATGTACCTAAAATAGCACCAATTACCCCCGCTGCAGAATCGGCAAGTAAACCTTTACCGATATTCGGAATTTTATTGTCCTTCATCATGCCTGCTTGACTCGTTAATCCAATTAATGCACCCGCTGTATCAAAGAAGGCTACAATTAGAAACGTGAAAATAACTGTAAGGATTTCTGGCGTGAAAATCTCATCTAAATGACCAAACACAACACCAAATGTCGGTTCAAGGCTTGGGATACTACCAACAATTGAAGATGGTACTTCGATTTTACCGAACAGCATACCTACAATTGTAGTAATGACCATAGCGTAGAAAATACCGCCGTTAATGCCTTTTACTAACATAATGATCGTAAGGAAAATACCTAGAATTGCTAATAACGTCATCGGTGAAGTTAAATCACCAATCTTAACAAATGTGTCTGGATCTGCTTGCACAATGCCACCATTTTTTAATCCGATAAAAGTGATGAAAAATCCAATACCAGCAGCGATTGCGAACTTTAAATCACTTGGAATAATGTTAATAATTTTTTCGCGAATTTTAAATAAACTTAAAATCAAGAAGATGATTCCGGCAACAAATACACCTGTTAAAGTGACTTGCCAATCAATACCCATTCCAATACATACTGTGAATGTAAAGAATGAGTTTAATCCCATACTCGGTGCAATAGCGATTGGAAAGTTCGCAAGTAAGCCCATAAGTAGTGTTCCGATAATTGCAGTAAGCGCAGTTGCAGTAAATACAGCACCACTATCCATCCCGGATTGACTTAGAATAATTGGATTTACCACTAATATATAAGCTATCGATAAGAAGGTTGTTATTCCTGCGAGTGATTCCTGCTTATAGGAAGTGTTCCGTTCTGCAAATTTAAAAAAGTTTCTCATGTTGTAATCTCCTATTTGCCAAAGTTAAGAATGAACGGAAATCATTCTGATGTTAGTATTCAGCTATTGCATTTTTCTATTAATAAAAAAAAAACTTTGACCACAATCGGCCAAAGTTTTTTCTACAATAAAGCGGAATAAAAAATCAATAATTTCCCATTCCTTGTAGTCAGCTAATATCGGTAGCTGGTAGAAACTTTCAAGCCGTCTTCTTGAATTTATACAAGGTAAATCTATTCTTTTTTAAAACAATAGGAGAATAATATCAAGTATAATTTAAAAGGTCAATAGTATATATTGGAATAAGTTTTACCCTTAACGGATGTAAAAATATTCTAAAAAGAGCGAAAAATCAAGTAATATTAAATCTATAAAAAAATGCAATGAAATCTCTTAAGACTTATGTAGGATAAAATTGTTAAAAGTAAAATTCTGTGAGCACAAAAGCCGGTAAGAACTATCTTAATTTATAAAATCGAATATTTTTAAATCTATTTCATCTATTGGACCAATCTTTTGTTCTAAGTCCCATAATCGAATTTCGAATGTCTCATTATTTTTCTGAAATGGTTGGAGTTTTTCAAGAGTAGTAAAGTAGACAGGATTATACTTAATTTCATTATTTATTACGTTTTTTACTTTTAACAAACCTTTAAATTCTATATCCAGAACTATTTGACCAGTTTCTTCGTAAAGTTCTCTTATTGCACAATCATTTGGTGTTTCATCCATCTCCCTTTTCCCGGCTGGTAATTCCCATTGTTTTCTTAAAGTGTTATAACATAAAAGATATTTGTCATCACATTTAATAACAGCATATGATCCAGCCAATCGGTGATAGGTATATATTTCTGTCTCTTTTACAACAAGGAATTCAGAAATTGAAAGCCATTATCCTTTGCGCATTCCAATTATTTCCCCCCATCTTTTTAACCAATCTCACTCAAATGTTATGAAATAGTGACTTTATCTAAATGCGCTATGTCCCCTTCAGATAAAATACAATATTCTCCATTTTTTATTTCCATTATTGAAAGACTTGTGTCGTGTATAAATGGTGGTGCCAATAAATCTGTAATGTTCCTTCCTTTTGCATGCATTAATAAAGATTTTAGAATAACAGAATGAGTAATAACCAATATATTTCCAGATTCATGTTCTGAAATAATGTAATTTAATACATTAATAGCCCTGTTTGTAAGCTGCTCAAAGGTCTCACCACCAGCTGGTTCATAAAGGGCTGGTTTCTTCCCAAAATTTTTATATTGCTCAGGGTATGAAACCTTTATTTCTTCATGAGTTTTACCCTCCCATTCACCCAAATACATTTCTCTCAAGTTTTCATTCGTACTAATTGGTAAATTTCTTTCCCCAATAATTAATTTAGCTGTTTCAATTGTTCTTTCACTGGTACTTGAATAAGCAGCAACAAATTCTACCCCTTCTAACCTTTTTCCTAATGCAATTGCGTTATTAACCCCTTGCTCAGTTAACGCTGAATCTTTCCAGCCTTGCATCCTTTTTTGAATATTCCACTCTGTTTGACCATGTCTCACTAAATATAATCTAAGCAATGTGTGTTCCCCCGCTCTATACTTTCTCTAAAATCGCTTGTACATTAAGTTATAGCAGCCAAGAATTGTTGGTTTCTCAGCATTTTTCAACTACTTGTGTATCCCTAAACTGCATATGCCTCCCCTAAAAAATTATAATTTGTTTTTATCTATTTTATAAATCCCTTTCCGATCACGGAGTTCGCATCCATTTTCCTCAAAGATTTTAATCATATAAGAATTACTTACGTCGGTACTGCCGACGTAATAGCTGGCATGGAAATTCTTGAGTAATGCGAGAGTAATTTTATGAATAGTTCTTCCCAGGCCTTGCCCTCTTAAATTCGGCACTACGCCGAAGTAAAACAATCTTCCTTCGTCATCTGTCCCCATTTCAATATGAGGAATACTTATCCCTATTAAAGTTTCATTCTTCGTGAAATAATAGCAATACTTGCGCCACTCAGGTCCCAACTCATTTTTAATAGAATGCATAACTTGATCAATGGGCTGCTTTATATTTTTATTGGCAGAACCCATTCGACATAGATCATACAATTCCGCATATTCTCGGTCATCCATTATTCCTTCAGAAAGTGAATGCCAAACAATTTGATCATCTATTTGTGGTAAATCTTCAAGTTTCCTTGTGTACTCGACAATACTGGAAATCTTGCTGAACTTTTTTTGAAGCAGCCAGCTTTCAAAATGTTCATCCATCAGTAAAGATAAATAGCCAATCCCCAGATGATCCCATTCCTCCAGGATTTTTGTGAATTGATGTATGTATTCTTCTTTTGGAATATCCTCTTTATTGATTTGATCAACAAGCCAATATTTCGGATCGTTTTTGATGATATTGAATAAGTTCAATTTGTTGCTCCCCCTAATACACCAGTTTAAGAATTTTTTTGATATGCTCTTCATTTTCTTCTATACCAACTTGCCTACTCAAATATTTATTCAGTCTAAGAATTTCTGGAAAAGTAGAAATCAACGTTAATTGTCAAAGGTTCCTCTTGCTAATGAACCCGCTAAGTAAATTGCTAAAACATCCGAATCAGATGTTAAGTCTTTTAAAGCATTTACCAATAAAATATCTCGATGATTTGGTAATAATGTATCACTTTCTAGATGTCTGTTTTCAAGTCCCATACACATCAACTAGCTCCTTTTCTACTTTTGAAGATTCTTTATAAGTTGGGTTAAATCCTTAACGCCTACCACACCTCTTTCTAGGGAAGCCAAAGAATTTCATTAATATAATAAATTCCACAAAAAAGGCATTAATCCTTGTTGGATTAACGCCCTTTTGTTGAAGCAGAAAAAAGTAGCACTATTTTTCCTACTATTTATTAAGATTTTTTACTGTGTCTTACAATTAAGATTACAAGTCTATTGACTCGCCACCTGTTACTCCATAAATTTGACCAGTAATATAACTTCCTTCATCAGAAGCTAGAAGAACATATACCGGTGCAAGTTCTACCGGCTGTCCAGCACGACCAAGTGGAGAGTTTTGGCCAAACTCAGGGATACTACCTTCCAATTGTCCGTTATCTAACTGAAGCGGTGTCCAAATTGGTCCTGGTGCCACCCCATTAACACGTACTCCTTTAGAAGCAAAGTATGAGGAGAGCGTTACCGTAAAGTTACTGATTGCACCTTTTGTAGAGGCATAATCTAGTAATTGTGTGGACGGATTAAATGATTGAACCGATGTCGTTGTAATAATGGCACTACCTGGTTCTAGATACTCTTCAGCTGCTTTAACCGTCTCAAACATACTGATAATGTTTACTTTGAAAGTATCCTCCACTTGTTTGATTGTTATTTCACTTAGGGAAGGTTGTGCAATTTGCTGCGCCGCATTTAATACGAGCGTGTCCAAACCGCCAAAAGCTTCCACTGTTTTTGTTACAATTTCAGTCGCTGCGCCATCTTCTCGCAGATCATAAGGTAGCAGTAATGCTTTTTTGCCTTCTTTTTCAATTAATTCTTTCACTTCATTAGCATCCTTTTCTTCACCAGGGAAGAACTGGATCGCTACATTTGCCCCTTCACGTGCATAGGCAATAGCAGCGGCACGGCCAATTCCGGAATCACCACCTGTAATCAAGGCGTTGCGCCCTTCTAGGCGATTGTGACCTTTATAAGATTGTTCTCCGCAATCAGGTTTTGGGCTCATATCTTTTTGGAGCGCTGGAGTGTTCTGTTCTTGATCCGGGAAGTTTCCTGTATGATATTTCTTACGTGGATCTGTTAGATGTGTGTTTCCCATCAAAAATCATCTCCTAATCTAGTTTTGATAGTAAGGAAAAATCTGAAAACCTATTCCTTTACTAATTTGTGTTACATTCCTTTGAATACCCTGTGTTCATTCACTTTAAACAGCTAAAAGCTATCCTACGCATTGTATTGAAATAGATAATATCTCTAATAAGTGAAGTGGTGACCATCCATTCGATCACCACCTCTTTTTAGTTTGTTTCTGGGAAAAATACCTGGGCTGTACGAACATCTACCAGTGTAGGCGCATTTGTATTAAGTGCCTCTTCCATTACCGATTCCAGTTCAGAATCTGAAGCGGGGCGTAGTCCTTTCCAACCGCAAGCTTCTGCCAATTTCACAAAATCTGGGTTGGTTAAATCTACCCCTACTTCTTCCTTCTCAGCTACTTTTAATTTGTCTCTTTCCATTTGCAGACTCTCATTATTTAACACAACGACCGTAATATTGAGTCCATATCGGGTAGCTGTCAATAAATCAGCAAGTACCATTTGTAGTCCTCCGTCACCGACAATTGCCACTACTTGTTTTTCAGGTTGGATAAGCTTGGCTGCCATTGCAGCTGGAAGTCCAAAACCTAGTGTCCGCCAGTAGCCAGAGAATAAAACAGATTGCCCCTTTTGTCGGAAGTTCCGATTCGTCCACACTGTATTATCTCCTGTATCCAGTGCAAGAATGGCATCCGGTGCCACTGTTCTGTCCAATGCGTGCATAATTCGGGAAGGATGGACAGGATAACCAGAAGTACTACCTTCCTTCTCATTTTGCTCCGCCCATTTTTCTTTAACTTTCTTGCAACGGATTACCCAATCTTCAGAATGGGAGAATTCTTGCATGCTCTCCAATAAGAATGGTACAACTTCTTCTGTTTTCCCCATGATGCCAAGCTCAGTTGGAATTTCTTTTACAAACTTATCGAATTGGCGGTCAATCTGAATAATCCTTGCATTAGTTGGCACATACCCTTCTGGCCACCAAGTTGTGCCCGCAAGAAGTACTACATCTGAGTCTTTAAATAAATCCGCAGCATAAGGATTACCGCCTTCGCCTATACCTTGCAGAACGAGCTCTGAAGATTCATTAAATAAGCCTTTGCCACCTAAGCTTGTCAGAATTCCAGCTCCCCACAAATCTGCTAATTTTTCCAACTCCTCTGATACGGACGTGGCGCCTAAGCCTGCTAGAATCATTGGCTGCTTGGCTGTTTTCATTATTCCGATTGCGTGTTCCAAGCTTTCTTTCGTGAAGTTGGAAGCCCCTTCTATTACATTAGGCAATGGACGCGGCTCCCCTTTAGCCGGCATCATGAAAATGTCCTTCGGTATGGATAGATGTGTGACTACACGCTGTCCAAGTGATGTTCTTGCCGCTTTTTGCAGAACCTCAATCGTCGCATCTGGATTTGCCAGATTAGCAGAATAAGCAGCAAAGGGCTTCATTAGCTCCTGTTGGTCAATATATTGTGGATATTCCGTCCCGATTTTATCGCTTTGGGCCTGTCCCGTAATGGCGAGTACAGGTGCTCTATCTGCATGTGCATCACCAAGCCCATTTAAAAGGTTAGCTGCACCAGGTCCCATCGTCGCGGTGCATACCCCAAGCCCGCCCGTCAGTTTTGCTTCTGCAGACGCCATAAAAGCAGCTGTCGACTCATGCTTAACAGCAATGTATTGTATTTTATTCTGCTTAGCCAGTGCATCTATGAGTCCGAAAGTAGTATCTCCCACTACCCCGTATATCCGTTTAACGCCAAACATAGATAGTTGGTCCAGCATCAATTCACCAACTGTTCTCTCTTTATTATCCATAAAATATGAACCTCCTTGATAGATTTTCTAACTTGCCAGTTAGAGAGCCTATTTATATTTTTCGGTCATATTTAATTACTTTCCCAAAATAGCGAGAGTTAACCTTTGTTTTTTAATTGCTTGGCTAAATGAGAATTAAGTTAACCCCATTTAATTCCCAAAAAATAAAATAGATTAAAGGAAGTTTTTCTAGGGTATTCAAAGATGATAAAGGAGTGAAGAGGATTGATAACAACGATTATCATTAAAGTCATTGTCGGATATTTAGCTCTTATGCTAGTCATCCGCTTGTTAGGGAATAAGGAACTCTCTGAAGTTACCCCTTTCGACTTTGTCTTTATCATTATTCTCGGTGGAATACTTACGAGTGCTATTTATGATGATAAGGTTAGTATTTGGGTTATTCTTATCACTATTGGAGCATGGACTGTACTTAACGTTATAGTCAATTTCCTTGTCCGGATGTTTGAAAAACTGCGCCCGGTCATTAAAGGGGAACCAGCCATTGTCGTTAATAATGGCTGCATTGAGATTAAAGAATTACAAAAAAAGAGAATTGATCCCGAACAGCTTCGCTCCTTATTGCGACAGCAAGGGGTTTTTACTCTTAGAGAGGTGAAATATGCTCTTTTAGAGCCTGGCGGACAAATTAGTATAATGAAAAAGGAATCAGCCAAGGAGAATTCAAGTAATGTTTTGTCCCATCTTCTTGTTGATAAAGGTAGTGTAAAAGAAAAGGCCCTGGATAAAATAGGGAAAGATGAGCAATGGGTCATTAAGTCATTAAAAGATGAAGGCTATGAAAACCTCAAGAAAATATATTATGCTGAATGGGATGAGGAAAATGGATTTTTAGTTCAGACTTATGATTAGCGCTTATAGAGATGCTTATTTCAGCTAATATTAAAGGACATAACTTATTTGGTGATAAAGTTATGTCCTTTATTGATATTTTTATATAAAAAAAGAGTAAATCAACATAAGTAAATTCATGGAAATATGTGCAAACATATGTGCAAGCATGGCAAGCTCCAGATTGTGCTTCCAATAAATCCACCCAAAGAACAAGCCGGCAAAACCATTCAAGAAAATCATTCGGAACCAAATGAATGCTGTCATTTCTGTTGCATTTGCGGTTGCGCCATAATGACCTAATGCAAATAATAATGTGCTAACAAAGATGGCAATGATAAAGATCCAGTTAGCAGGTTTTACTGATTTTCGATCAAATAGTTTCCAGAGAATAAAAACTAGCAAACTCATAAAACCAAACCGGATTAGTAGTTCCTCAACAATCCCTCCGTAGAGTAAAGCGGTCATAAATTCTGAAGCACTATAAGGTCGTATTAATTCTTTTATACTTTCTGTTAAGAGAGGTTCTAAAAGATAATCGAATCCTCTTATAACGACACCTGCAATCGAACCTAATATTATGGCTAGTTTAATCCCTTTTATCCACTCTGCCTTTGACTGTGCTCTAGCATTCGGATGAATAATCACAGATTTCAAACCAACTTTATGTGCAGTAAAAAATCCAATAACAAGTGCAATAATTAATAAAATATAATTGGGGATTACGGAGATTAACGCTAACAATTTAGGTTGTACAGAAATCCCCATCATTTCACGTAATTGTTCTAATTGGATCGGGTTTGCCGTTAATGTCGATAGTGCCAGAAGATATAAGGGAAACATTGCAATAATTCCAATAAAGAGATAAATTAATAGACCTTTAACACTTCTTTGCTGTGTCATATCCAACCTCCTTGATTTTAAAAAAGGGTTGTCTAATAGCACCACTCTTTAAGAAACAGCCCATATTTTTTAAAATATATGTAGCGATTATCTAGAACTATTTAATCCTTTTCTAACCATATCTATGAAATAATCCTTATTGTCTGGATGGCAAGCAATCAGGTAAGGTTCATTGCTCATACCTGTAAAGTCATTACCTTCAAAGTCAATGACAATACCCCCTGCTTCTTTTACCATCAGTATGCCAGAATACAAATCATCCCCTTCAGAGTTGTAAAGGATAATTCCGTCTATATCGCCTTTTGCAAGCATACACCACTGCAGAGTAGGAGCCCAGAGCCTCATCATCCTTTTACAATTCACATCGATATATTGTCGTAATATTACAGCCTTTTCATCATTCTGCACTTTGTGACCTTGTATCCAAGCAATCGTAAACTTTTTCGGATGATCTCTCTTCATAACTTTTAATGCTGTATCATTACAAAATGAACCACCGTTTACACTAGATATAAATAACCGATCTACCATAGGTTCATAGATAACACCAAGAACCGGTTCGTGTTTATATAATAGCGTTATAGAAGAAGTAAATACAGGTAGCCCAATAGCAAAATTATTCGTTCCGTCCAATGGGTCCACTTGCCATAACCACTCACTTTGTAAGCCATTATCCCCTGCTTCTTCACTATGTATTTTATGATCAGGAAAAGCACTAGTTAATGAGTTTAATATTACAGCTTCAGCTAAATGATCTACTTCAGTTATTATATCCCCAAAATCATCTTTTTCTTCCATACTCGTAACGTTACCAAAACGGTCTTTTGCTATATTCCCAGCATCTATTACAGCCTTAGTTGCTACTACCCGCGCTTTATTTAATAATTCCTCCATATGAATCTCCTTTTGGCATTAAGAATTCAAACTTTTACTATCGTACTTTAGGGGCATAAATAAACCAGGAGTCAATTCCTCACTTTGAATGACTATAGCCGTTAACCCCGCATCCGTTTTCGTTTCGTGCCATTCGTCTTTCTCCCAAAAAACAGCATCCCCAGTCGTAACTTTAAAATATTCTTCTTTTTCATTCCGAACATATCCCTCTCCGTTCAAAATTAAGAGGAGTTGAGGAACTACTGCTTTATGATAGCCTACTATTCCATTTTGATCGAAGTGCATACACCCAATGTTCGTTACTTTAGTTGTTTCAATAATACGGGAAATAATAAAATCCGAATTAAATTGTGAAATCTTTTTGCCACTCTCTTTATTAAATTTATAAAATTCCATGATGACCTCCTAAAAATTTATAAAGCTAAATATGACAAACTGAAAAGCCCTTACTTCTTTTCCTGTTCAATAAACCGGACATTATTTTCTTTAGCTATCCTATAAATTTCACTTTTATCTTCCTGTAGATACTGTTTAGTTACAGGAATTCGAAGAGAACTCCCATCAACTGAAGTAAAGATATATTCTTCATGGTTACCGATGTCATCCGCATAAAATTCTAATACTACTTCATCAATTTCAGCCCATTGAAACGTTTTTTCATCGAACAAATGATTTGAAACGACCTGTTCTTTTCCTATATAGGTATAAGTTAAAATCGATAAATAAAAAACAAAGAGGCCACCAGCTATAAAAGCAGTCATGAGGCTATAAGTAAATTTATTCTGTTTAATTATAGGGATCATCAATCCAATAATTAATATTAAACAGGCAGCCATTACTATTCTATAATTTGTACTACCTGGATAGAGTACAATTGTCGATGGATCATAAATAAATGTTTGAACATAAAAAATAGGAAAGATTAGTCCGAAAACAGGTGTACTGATCAGAATTAATATGGCTATTATTGATAAAACTAGACGAGGCGAGTAATTGGTCTTCATTTTAATTCCCCCTTTAATTTAAATAAAGATCTAACATGGTTTCATATAATCACTAAAATTCAACTTGAAATTAGCTAAATGCCCCAAAATAATCTATGAATTTCCCAGTATGTGCATCTAACACAATAGTTGAATTCATTTCAGGTGATTTTATCGACACTTCCCACTGCATTCTATTTAATAATTCATTCCAAAATCCAGATTTTTGCGAAAGATTTACACCGATATTTTCTTCCGGAATTCCTTCCAGCCCATTGAATGATACCGTTCCCCATTCTTCATCAGGATTTAATAAATAATTTTCTGCATGGAATAAAGCTGCGTCTGAACTTAGTACGGGTGATTTATAAAAATATATAAAACAAACAGCGACGGAAACAGCTAAAATTAAAAATATTTTTTTCAAAAGAATACCACCTTACGTTAACTCTTCATTAGCACAATGTCTCCCTTAACTATATCTACGGACAGAAATAAATAAAGTTTCATAAAATTTTACAAAAATGATATTTATAAGGTAATTCATTCAGCGGATTTTCATCCCTTTTTTGTAGGTGAAGGTAGTTATTTAGTACATGACAAAAAAGCCCTATACATCAGATACAGGACCTTTCTAATTATTCTATTTTCAAGATATGTAAGTATAAAATGGAATCGATTTTCTTCCAAACCACCATTCGTCATTATGCTTTATTAAACAAATATATTCCGACGAACATTAACGTAAGGGCAATGAATTTGGTGGTATTTAGTGGAAATACTTCCCCACCAAAGAGTCCAAAATGATCAATAATTGCACCGACTACAATCTGACCAATAACGACTGCCATAAGGGTTGCGGCAACACCGATAAGGTTGACAGAAAAAATGTTAACGACAATAAATAATGCTCCTAGTAATCCACCAATTAACTGCCATTTTGGTACATTAAATACATTTAAAAAATTTCCTTTCCCAAAAAAGAAAGCTAAAAAGAATAGCGCAACAGCCCCCACCAAGAATGAAGTAGTCGCACCTTCCAATAAGCCAACTTTTTTACTTAACTGTGCATTTATCTGACTTTGTATGGCAACTGCCGCACCACCGATCAGTGCTAAAAAAGCGATTATCAATTTCATCCTCAACATTCCTCCATTGTCTATATCATGTTGTTTTCAATTAAACATTTCAATATTCCTTTATAATTTGGAATACCAATACGTGATAAATAATAGTATATTTCATTCAAACTAAGCCATAATAAGATCTATTTCCAGAAATGGAGGACACAAGTGCAGAGGAATAAAAAAATAAACAAAATGCCATATGTGTTAGCAGTTTGTTCTTTCGTTGTATTCTGTATTTTATGGGCTACGTATAAAACTTCATTCATTCAAGCTTTTGACAGTAAAGCATCGGATTTATTATTTGGTAATAAATTTATTACAATGTTTCATTATTTAGGTGAAACTAAGTTTATTTTTGCTGTCACAATCGTTTTATGGATTTTTATTTTGATTCGTAAAAAAGACCTTAAATTGATGGTTTTTGTTATTTTTTCCGTAGGTGGAGGTTATGCATTATATCAGTTATTAAAACGCGTAATTGAACGGCCTCGTCCAGATATTGTGGATCAACTCTCAACTTATAGCTTTCCCTCAGGACATGCAGTGCATGGTTTGCTGTATTTAATCACCATCGCCTATGTATTGAACCGAGTTATCACTTCTAAGAGCGCGTCGTTTATCATTTGGATCATAGCCATCCTATTGGCTATATTAATCGGGCTTTCACGTATAGCAGAGGCTCGTCATTTTGCTTCTGATGTGATAGCAGGCTGGTTACTTGGCTATAGCTGGTTTATCCTTTCCTTATGGTGGCTTAAAAGTGAAAATCCTTATTGGGGAAGTAATAAAATTGAAAATTAGTTATTTCAAAGGGTGAACTGAACCCCGAATAGTGGACACTTTAAAAAAAAGTGACCTATTCGGGTTTTTTCTATTTTCATTACTAGAAATCCTCGTTATACTGACCATACGATTTAAGAACGGGAGAACATCAT
>NZ_JAXCLE010000015.1:0-93580 GCF_037027585.1 Solibacillus ferritrahens
AAATGAATTCCAATCCATTTTTAAATGGATTTTAAAAGTATGGTCTTTATATAATGCAATTAAATTTAAAATAAAAAAACGACCGCTCTTAATTAAGAGCGGGCGTTTTTTAATGTCCACCACCAGGTGTGTGGATAAATGTTGTATAATATGTGAATCCGGCGAAGAATACTGTTAAATATGCTCCGAAAATGTACATGTACATGCGTTCTGAAAGATTTAAGAAGCCTAATAATAAGAATAAACCTGTATTACCTACGAATAATAGCGAAACCTCGTTCATACCACCAAGGTAGAACATAACGGCGAAAATAGCAGTCCAGAATGCCATAACTTTATACATATTGCTCATGAATTTCCCTCCTTTTTCAAAAAAATAGAGTAATCTCTTAACCATTATAAATCAAGTTTCTTAATAATGTAAACTGGAAGTTATGGAAGAGTTGTGACAATCGCGTGATTTTTCCCATTAATTGTGAACTGAGATTTTATATTTACAGAAAGAACATGCATTCATCATGCTTTCTACCTGGGAAATTTCATTATTGCCAAACAATATATCAACTTGTCCTTTTAAATAAGATTCATGAAGTTGGCATACAATATTTCCGTATTTTTCTAATTGGGTATGGAAAGGACAGTTGAAAATTGAAAATATTAATGTCTTTGTTTGTTCATTTTCAAGAACTTCAGGAACATAGCCGATTAGTTTTGAACTTTTTGTTAGCAGGGCAATCTTATCTTCAAATGTTAAAGGGAATTTCCTTTTCATCTCATCGAGCATTTCCTGCATCGACTGTTTTCCATCCTCATAACTAATTTCCCGCGCTTTGTTCAAAGCCTCGTCACCTAATTCAAATATAAGTTCAAGCGACCATCTGATTAGAGAAGCTGGATCTCGTCTAGGGAAACTTAGGCTAATTCCTTCATCATTTACTTTATAAACTCGTCCAGGCCGTCCACCTTTTCCCGTTTTTAAATATTCCGCTGAAATTGCATTAATTTCCGAAAGCTTTGTTAAGTGTAAACGTGCCACATTTGAATGAATGTTAAATTGTTCCGCGATTTCCTGTACCGATACAATTTTTTTGTACTGTAACATATATTCATAAATGGAAAATCGAGTTTCATCTGCCAATGTGCTAGTAATTTTAATAGGATGTAGCATTTTTCCACCTCCATCAAGCTAAATATATTATAAAATGGCTTACTTTTCTATTATTCTACATGAAATGTTATTGGAATTGTTAATATTCATACAAAAAATAACTTAAAAAGAAATTATTCCACCATTTATATTAATTTTAAATAGACGGATTTATAATATTAATAGATTGAAGATATCAACTTAAACGAGGTGATTACTATCGAACAGCAATCTATAATTGAGCAAAAATGTTTAGAGCTTTTGTCGAGTGCAGCAAAGCTTGATGCGACAGATATTCATTTAAATCCAAGAGAGGAATGTTTTGATGTACTGCTAAGGAAGTACGGACGTTTCGAAAAAGCCACTGAAATTCCGAATGAACTTGCCATAAGGATGATTTCCTACTTTAAATTTTTGTCATCCCTCGATATTAGCGAAAAAAGAAAACCCCAAAGTGGTGCGTTCCAAAAGTTTATCGGTCAATCGATGTATGCCTTCCGAATTTCTACATTACCTTCTAGCTTTTACAAAGAGAGTTTGGCGATTCGTTTATTGCGTCAAAATCATACAGTCCCCTTAAAAACATTATGTCATTTTCATGAAAGCGTTCGACATCTAGATAGGCTAGCCCGTTTGGATAGTGGGTTAATATTGATTAGTGGTGCGACCGGCAGTGGGAAGACGACAACTTTATATTCGTTGTTGCAATATTGTGCTCAACATCTTTCTCGACATGTTATTTCGATTGAAGATCCCGTGGAAAGTACACAAGATTACCTACTGCAGGTTCAAGTAAATGAAAGGGCAGGCATTACGTATTCTGCTGGTTTGAAAGCAGTACTGAGGCACTCCCCGGAAGTGATTATGCTAGGGGAAATTCGTGATCAGGAAACAGCAAAGGTTGCGATGGAAGCTGCATTTTCAGGGCATTTAGTTATCTCAACAATTCACGCAAAAGATACCGTCAATTGTTTATACAGGCTTCAGGATTTATCCATCTCATATGAGGAAATGAGGCAAATGCTTAAAGCCGTCATTTCACAGCGTCTAGTCGAAACTAATGAACAAGGGTATAAAGCAGTTTTTGAATTTCTGACTGAAGAACAATTACAGAGGGCGATAGAATCTATTTTAGAAGGAAACCGTTTTTCATTACCTTATCATCAAACAATAGCTGGACAAAAAGCATTATTAAAAGGAGAAGATTATGAATTTACTTCTCAATAAAAAATTTTCGTCCATTCCATTCCCATTATTTCAAAAACCAATAATTAAACCTTCCGAATTTCCTACATTACTTCAACGTATTTCTACATTACTAAATGAAGGCTATACATTTGCACATAGTATTGAAATGCTGCTTCCTTATCATGTAAAGCATTATGAACCAGTTCAACTGGAAATATCGAATATATTGCAAAACGGAGGGAGTGTAACGCAAGTTTTTCAGTTTCTTCGGTTGGGCGATCAATATTTAGTATCAATCGAAATGGCGGAAGTGACCGGTAGATTGAGCGAAGCAATTGAAATAGTCTCGAAGCACCTTACATTCCAACAACAGGCGAAAATGAAATTATTAAAAGTAGTTTCATATCCAATAGTGTTATTTTCCTTTTTAATACTGTTGTTTTTTGCATTTCGTACGTATTTCTTGCCGAATATGGCTTCAGTCGTAGCCTCGCGTGGACAAGGGGAGAAGTCAGCAAGTATCCAATGGTCGGCTTTTTTCCTTCATATGCCTGACTATATTGTTGCAGGTAGCATTTCTTTATGCTGTCTACTGATAATTTTTATTTTCTATGTTAGGAAGAAACGCATCGACATACAGCTCCATTTGTTATTTAAGATTCCATTCTTCAGCTTATTTTGGCGATTGATATTAACAAGACAGTTTTCACGTCATTTAGGCAATCTATTGTTGGCAGGAATTTCTCTCCAAGATGCATTCGATTATTTAAAATCCCAGCAACATCAAAAACAAATAGCATATATTGCCCAAACTTTACAAGAACGTATTCTTATTGGTGAGTCTTTGTCGGGTGCTGTCGTGCTTGTAGGCTATTTTTATCCGAAGTTTGAACATTTTATTGCCCACGGCGAGGCGAGTGGCTTATTGGGCCGTGAATTGGTTTTATATTGTGAGCTACTCGATGAAAAACTTCAGAAAATTATTGAACGGTTACTGGCAATCATTCAACCATTACTTTTTATAATTATTGCTATTTGTGTTATTGCTGCCTATTTAAGTATTTTAATTCCAATGTATGACGTAATTGAATTTATTTAAGGAAAGGTGGAATAGATGATGAAAAATGAAAAAGGGTTTACGCTAGTTGAAATGCTAGTAGTACTGTTGATTATTTCCATACTGATTTTAGTGACAATTCCGAATGTATCAAAACATTTTGCATCAATAGATGAAAAAGGCTGCGATGCCTATATTTTAATGCTTCAAGGACAAGTCGAAGCTTATAAGTTAAATCATAAGGAATACCCAAGCTCCGTTGCTGACTTAATAGAAGAGAGCTATGTGATGGAAGAAGATTTAAGATGCCCGGATAATACGAAAATTCTAATAGAGAATGGCAAAGTGATTGCTCCTACTTCGAGCAGTTGACCGGTAATAACGATGAAGTTAAAAGTGAAATCAGTTCTAACGAATGAAAAAGGATTTACTTTAATGGAAATGCTCGTTGTTCTCTCGATTTTTTTAGTTGTAAGTACAGCAATTCTCCTTTTTTCACATAAACCATTTTTAGATTATACAGAAAAACAATTAATGAATCAAAATGAGCTATTAATAAGAATGACGCAATTGATTTCTATCGAAAAAGAAAATCCACATAGTTTTGAAATCGTCAATTGTCGTAGAATTCGTATAAAAGAAAGGAATAAAGAGGGCGTTATATATGAACAGATGGTACCTAATCACATTGAAATATTCATAACCACCCCGAACTCAAGGCTTATCTTTAATACGGAAGGAAATACGAATGCGTTTGGGCGGATTATGTACCATTTTGAAAATGTGAGCTATCAATACTCTGTAAATATTGGGAAAGCAAGAATTTTAGAAAAGGAGGTTTTTCATGACACAGGGAGGCCTAACGCTTGTGGAAACACTTTTAGCAGTCGTCATTCTATTTTTCCTGACTTCAACAATAATTCCCCTTACTTATAATATGAAACAGCAGATAGCCGATCAAAAATTGAAGACCCATGCTGCTGAGGTCGCCTTTATTGGTGCGTTAAAGTATAAGAGATACGGGCAATCTGACGGTATTCAGGAAATCGACCAAACCGTTTTTCATTGGACCTATGACGGCCAGTATGTTTGTGTATTGTTCGATAAGAACGGTATGGAAGAGGAGAAATGCATATGAGGCGAGCTCGGTTAAATGAGTCAGGATTTACACTGTTGGAGAGTTTATTTCAGTTAACGGTTTTCGGTTTGTTCGCCTCGATCAGTTTACTAATCCTAATCTGGGTACATGATATCCAACAAATAAAGAAGATGAAGAATGAAGTGAATTGGGAGTTTTTTGTCTACGACCTGCATCAATACAATATGAATTCGATATCCGGAAAATTGTATAATTCCAGTACACTTCAGCTTGAAATGTTAAATGATCCAAAAGACCGGTTATTTGTCTTTGATAAATCAGAGTTGCATCTGCGGAAAAGGTCTAATAAAGGGGGGAATGAGATTCTATTGCCATTTGTTGATAAATGGCATCTAGAAGGAGTGGGCAATGATCTAAAAATGAAAGTGGTGATGCAGGATGGAACGGAAAGAGAAAGATCCCTCGTGTTACCATTGGGTCCGAAATGAAAAAGGGGCATTATTTATGCTAGCAATTCTATTATTATTCGTCGTTACTGGATCTGCCATTTTATATTCAAATGCGTATTTTGCACAATTAAAATTTTATAATTCATTGGAATCTATTTACGTTCGTGCTACGATAAACATACTAAATACTCAATGAAGTTTCGACTTCTTTCAACAATTGTCTCTCGCCTCCAAAAATAGAGGCGGTTGGCAGTATAAATTTCAAATGAAGGAAGTTAATATCTCAGCAATTATTAAAAAGTGGGTAAGAAATACTTAAGGTGAGAGTCACGAAAGCATTGGTAATGGGAAGTAATAAGTAACACATACAAAACTGCATTTTCACATTTAAGTATACTACCTTTTTTGATATATTGAAGTTGAGGTGCTATGGAAAAGTAGTTCGTAATTAGAAGAAGGTGAACAGCATGCGAAAAATATATTTAGTTGGATTTATGGGATGCGGAAAAAGTGCGATTGGCAGAAGATTAAGCTATTACTTAAAGATGCCCTATTATGATATGGACCATGAAATCGTTCGACAACAAGGAATGACAATTCCGGAAATCTTCGAACAATACGGGGAAGCACATTTTCGAAAAATAGAGACGGAATTTTTAAAAAAATTCCGTGATGAAGCATGCATTATTTCAACAGGCGGTGGGGTAGCTGTTAATGGAGAAAATCGGAAAATTATGCGGAGAACAGGGCTCGTCTTTTTCCTGGACGCCAAATTTGAAGATATTTATATGCGAATTCGTAATGATAAAAATCGTCCCATTGTACAAACTTCATCAGAACAAGAGTTAGAAGAACTGTACCATAGCCGTAGAAAGGCTTATCGAGAAGCGAGCCATATACAAGTACTGACTGTAGGAAGATCATTAAGACAAATAGTTGAATACATTGCTTTCCAAGTAAATAGACTTAAAAGCGAATGATTATTTAATAAAAACCAATAACGTTCGCTTATTAAGTAAAATTAAAAAAAGATTGCGTTTTCAATACATTCAATGTTAGGATATTGCTAAGAGTACAGTAAATTTAAATTAGTTGAAAAACTAGCGCGGATGATGATACGGGGAGAGAACGTGATGTCACGTCGCCGAAGGAGCAAATAGCGCTGCTATGAATCTCTCAGGCAAAAAGACTCGTATTTGACGCAACTCTGGAGAGCGCTGTTATAGTACAAGTTACTGGCAGCCACCAAAGGGGAAAGCCTAAAATGTGATAGCGTATCAAATTTAGGTGTAACTTTCAGGTGCAAGGACAGAGAATCTCATTAAAAGGGATTCCTCTGTCTTTTTTTATGGAAAAAAACGTTTTCTAAAAAAGGCAGCTAGCTGTACCGCACATTGTAATATTCATTCCCCATAACAATTTTAAAAAGGTTAAAACATAAAACTTTAAGGAGGAAATGACATGACAAATGAATTAAAACGTACTCCACTATTTGATGAATACGCAAAATATGGTGGGAAAACAATTGACTTTGGTGGGTGGGAATTACCTGTACAATTTTCTTCTATAAAAGAAGAACATGATGCAGTCCGTAACCGTGCTGGTCTTTTTGATGTTTCACATATGGGGGAAATTTTTGTAGAAGGCACAGATGCATTATCATATTTACAAAAAATGCTGACGAATGATATCTCCAAAATAGTAGTTGGTGGAGCACAATACAGTGCACTTTGCTATGAAGATGGCGGAGTTGTAGATGATTTATTAACATATCGTTTAGCAGATGAACGATATTTACTATGTGTCAATGCCTCTAATATTGAAAAGGACTTCGAATGGTTGCAAAAACATGTAGAAGGCAATGTTACAGTAACAAACGCTTCCGATAAATATGCTCAAATTGCACTCCAAGGTCCATTAGCAGAGGAATTGCTACAAACGTTAACGACGGAAGACTTGGCAGCGATTAAATATTTCAAATTCAAAGACAATGTGGATGTAGCTGGACAATCGGTACTTGTATCTCGCTCCGGCTATACAGGTGAAGATGGATTTGAAATTTACGGTACACCGGAAGCTATTATCGAACTTTGGAATAAAATTTTGGATGCAGGTAAGGACAAAGGTGTTATTGCAGCAGGATTAGGTGCCCGCGATACATTACGATTTGAAGCATGCCTCCCATTATACGGTCAGGAACTTTCTAAAGATATTAACCCACTTGAAGCTGGGATTGGGTTTGCAGTGAAATTAGCTAAAGAGCCACAATTTATTGGACAACAAGCATTAATTGACCAAAAAGAAAAAGGTCTAGCTCGTAAATCAGTAGGTATTGAGATGATAGATAAAGGGATTCCACGTACTGGATATAAAGTATTCAAAGATGGGGTAGAAATTGGAGAAGTTACAACTGGTACGCAATCTCCGATGACAAAACGCAACATCGGTTTAGCTTTAATTGACGCAAAATTCGCTGAAGTCGGAACTGAGTTGGAAGTTGAAATTCGTAAAAATAGAGCTAAAGCTGTAATTGTGGAAAAACCGTTTTATAAACGTACAAAATAATACTTTTGAAAAGAGGGTTAACAATGAAACATCGTTATTTACCAATGACGGAACAAGATAAGCAAGAAATGTTAGATCGCGTCGGAGTTGCAACAATCGATGAACTTTTTGCAGATATCCCAGAAAAAGTTCGCTTCCAAGGAAACTATAATATTAAACCTGCTAAATCAGAAGCAGCTTTAATGAAGGAATTATTGCAACTAGC
Source organism: Solibacillus ferritrahens (assembly GCF_037027585.1). Lineage (NCBI taxonomy): Bacteria > Bacillati > Bacillota > Bacilli > Caryophanales > Caryophanaceae > Solibacillus > Solibacillus ferritrahens. The sequence continues at coordinate 7,711 of NZ_JAXCLE010000015.1, forward strand.
AGGCAAAAATAAAGATACTGCCAGCAATGTATCGTTTTTAGGTGCAGGTGTTTATAATCACTACAAGCCGGTAATTGTCGATCATGTTATTTCCCGTTCAGAGTTTTATACAGCCTATACACCATACCAACCAGAAATTTCCCAAGGCGAGCTACAAGCGATTTTTGAGTTCCAAACAATGATCGCTGAACTTACAGGTATGGATATCGCGAACTCCTCTATGTATGATGGTGGAACAGCATTGGCGGAGGCAGGAATGCTTGCAGCAGGTCATACTCGCCGTAAAAAACTATTAGTCTCTGGAGCAGTACACCCAGAGTATAAAGATGTTGTAACGATGTATGCATATGGTCAATCAATTGATGTTGTAACGATTCCAACAAAAGACGGTGTAACAGATGTTGAAGCGTTAAAAGGATTAATTGATGAACAAACAGCTGGCGTTATTGTGCAATATCCAAACTTCTTCGGGCAAATTGAAAACTTACAGCCTCTTGCAGATATCACACATGAAGCAAAAGGATTATTTATCGTGTCGGCAAACCCATTAGCACTTGGGGTATTAACACCTCCAGGGAAATTAGGAGCGGACATTACAGTTGGCGACGCACAGCCATTCGGTATTTCGGAAGCATTCGGTGGTCCACACTGCGGTTATTTCGCAGTTACGACTAAATTAATGCGTAAAGTACCAGGTCGTTTAGTTGGGGAAACAGTGGACCAAGATGGACGTCGTGGTTACGTATTGACATTACAAGCACGTGAACAGCATATTCGTCGTGATAAAGCGACATCAAATATTTGCTCAAATCAAGCGTTACTTGCACTTGCTTCTTCAGTTGCAATGACAGCACTTGGAAAACAGGGTATGCAAGAAATGGCAAAACAAAATATCGTGAAAACACGTTATGCAAAAAACGCCTTTGAAGCAGCTGGCTTCGAAGTTGTATATAAAGGTGCACACTTCAATGAAATCGTAGTAAATACAAAACATAACGTAACACAATTAAATAAAGCGTTAATTGAAAAAGGTATCATCGGAGGATTTGATTTAGGGCGAGTTTACCCGGAATTGGAAAACCACGCACTAATCGCTGTTACTGAAATACGTACAAAAGAAGAAATTGATGCACTAGTTGCAGAAATGGGGGCTTATAATGAATAACGAAAACCAAACACTCATTTTCGAAATTACAAAACCAGGCCGTATCGGTTATAACTTAGAGCCACTGGATGTTCCTAATTTTGATCTTGAGGAGCTTATTCCATCAAATTTAGTACGTCAAGAAGCAGCTGAACTACCTGAAGTTTCTGAATTGGACATTATGCGTCACTATACAGCACTTTCCCGCCGTAACCACGGTGTGGATTCAGGGTTCTATCCATTAGGTTCTTGTACAATGAAATACAATCCAAAAATTAACGAAACAGTTGCACGTTTTTCTGGTTTCGCTAATATTCATCCATTACAGGATGAGTCAACAGTTCAAGGTGCAATGGAATTACTGTACGATTTACAAACATCCCTACAGGAAATTACAGGTATGGATGAAGTAACGCTACAACCTGCAGCAGGTGCACATGGTGAATGGACAGCGCTGATGATGATTCGTGCATTCCATGAGGCCAATGGTGAAGGACACCGAAATAAAGTAATTGTTCCGGATTCAGCACATGGTACAAATCCAGCTTCTGCAACTGTTGCAGGCTTTGAAACAATTACCATTAAATCAGGTGAAGACGGGTTAGTTGATTTAGAAGATTTACGCCGTGTAGTTGGACCAGATACAGCAGCATTAATGCTGACAAACCCAAATACTTTAGGTTTATTCGAAGAAAATATTATAGAGATGGCAAATATTGTTCACGGTGTTGGCGGTAAAGTTTACTATGATGGCGCAAACCTAAATGCGGTTATGAGTAAAGCGCGTCCTGGTGACATGGGCTTTGACTGTGTTCACTTGAATCTGCATAAAACATTTACTGGCCCACACGGTGGTGGTGGTCCAGGTTCAGGTCCTGTCGGTGTAAAAGCGGATTTAATTCCATTCTTACCAAAACCAGTACTAGTGAAAAAAGAAGATGGAACATACCACTTCGATTACAACCGTCCACAGTCAATCGGTCGTGTAAAACCTTATTACGGAAACTTTGGTATAAATGTTCGTGCGTATACGTATATCCGTACAATGGGACCAGATGGCTTGAAAGCTGTTACTGAATATGCAGTATTAAATGCAAACTATATGATGCGCCGTTTGGAAGAGCATTATGATTTACCGTATAACCGTCATTGTAAGCATGAGTTTGTTTTATCGGGGCGTCGCCAGAAGAAATTAGGCGTACGTACGCTGGATATTGCCAAACGCCTACTTGACTTCGGATATCATCCACCAACAGTCTACTTCCCATTAAATGTAGAAGAGGGAATTATGATTGAACCGACTGAAACAGAATCGAAAGAAACTTTAGATGCATTCTGTGATGCAATGATTCAAATTGCGCAAGAAACAATTGATAATCCAGCGCTAGTTCAAGAAGCACCTCATACGACAGTTGTCAATCGTCTAGATGAAACACGTGCTGCAAGAACGCCAGTGTTACGCTATAAAAAACAAGAACAAGTAACAGTGTCGTAAAATTTTCAAAAGGGTCAGAGAAATTCTGACCCTTTTTCTAATGGAGATGTTAGACTTCTTACAATTCACTTTATAATAGTAGAAACTCATAATTAAAAGCCCTCTAATTATTTAGAGAGCCTTTAAGATTAGTTTTTCGATTTTACTTTACCTGTCCAAGTTTTAAAGCCACCCTGTAATTGATAAAGTTGGCTATAACCCTTTTTCTTTAAAGATAGCGCTGCTCGTGCACTACGGCCAGAGTTTTGGCAGTAAAGGTATACAGGTAGGTCAGGACGTATTTCTTTATGACGTGTGTTGAATTGCGTCATAGGAATGTTTCGAGCGCCTAAAATATGGCCAGCTTCGAATTCTTTAGGTTCGCGTAAATCGATTAATTGTGCTTTACGATAGCCTTCAATAAATTGCTCTTGCGTTAAATTTGTTACCGCTTTTTTCAATCGCATTGAATTGATTACTACGTAAGCAACGATTACGACTAAAATTGCTAGAATCGTGTATAAAATTGTCACAGCGATATTGCCCCTTTCTTTCTGTACTTTCTATTATAAGAGATGAACTAGAGTTAGTCGAGCCAGTTTGTTAAAATGAATTATTGGAGGCGAGAAATTGTGAAAAAACAATGGTATTTTATTAATTCCGGTCCATGCAGCTCGGCATATAATATGGCATTAGATGAAGCCTTACTGGATTGGCACAGTGAAGGAGAAATCCCTCCTGTCATTCGATTTTATGAATGGAACCCTGCAACTTTATCAATTGGCTACTTCCAGCAAGTACATAAAGATATTAATCTACAAGCTGTTCAAAACCAAAACTTAGGCTTTATTCGCCGTCCTACAGGTGGACGTGCTGTTTTACATGACCAGGAGCTAACTTATTCGGTGATTGTATCCGAAAGCTATCCAAATATGCCTGAGACGGTAACAGAAGCATATCGTGTTATTAGTGAAGGGATTTTACAAGGATTCCGTCAGCTAGGGTTAAACGCCTATTTTAGCGTACCTGAAACAAAGGAACAGCTGGATGATCTAAAAAAGCCGAAAAGTGCAGTTTGCTTTGATGCTTCGAGCTGGTATGAGCTTGTTGTAGAAGGGAAAAAGGTGGCAGGCAGTGCACAAACACGTCAAAAAGGTGTCATATTACAGCATGGTGCAATATTATTGGATTTAAATGAGGAATTGTTGTTATCGGTATTTAATTTTGATTCTGATGAGGCAAAAGAAAGAATGCGAAAAAAATTACCTGAAAAGGCAGTTGCGATGAACCAGTTTGTTGATATTCCCTTTACAATTGAGCAATGTGTAAATGCATTTTCAAAGGGGTTTGAAGAGGCACTAAATATAGAGCTGACTCCATATGAAATAAACGAAAAGCAACAGCAATATGTGGAACAGTTAATGCAAAAAAAATATTTAACAGATGCCTGGAATTTCAAAAAATAGTTTACGAACACTTGTTTTTATTTTTAAGAAAAAAATTTTGATACTCGAAACGTTGATATATAGGGATTTAACATAAACTGAAAAAAATCAACCCTTGATTGAAAAAAAAATTTGGTGTAATCTTTTTTAAGGAATTATATATAACTCAACATATGGGATAGTCCTAATGAATCAAACACAAGATATGGTGTTTGATTCTCGTTTTTGTTGGGAAAGTTAAAATTATTAAATAGCGTTCAAAGGGGGCTTGCATGGTGGTAAGTGTTTTAGAACAATCCATCCCATTCAATCAATTAAATCAGGATATTAAGCAATTTCCTCAAGTTCATCCGATTACACCTGATATGCATATTACACATAAAGGTGTGTCGCGTCTTGTCATGATTGACCGTTATTCTTTTAAGGATACGGAAAAGAAAACATTAAAAGCAGGAGATTTTGTTGTACTGACAGTAAAGCAGGATCCCAAATTCCCGGCACGTGGACTGGGCATTATCCAATCAATTGATCTCGATAAGAAGAGTGCACTTATTGAAATTGAAGAGGATTATCGCCACGTACTAGAGGGAGAAGAGCAGACAACAGGAATAATCGAGCGCTCTTTAGATATTATTGAAAAGCCTTTGGAAATTTTCTATGAGCAGATTGCAAAGCGAAATGCAACAGGCTTGGCATCTGTAGAAAAAACGGAAGAAAAGCGCACAGAATGGTTCGAGAAGTTTTACGAACAGCTTGTGTCGATGAACTTCATTCCAGCAGGACGAGTAATTTATGGTGCGGGCTCGGAAACAGAAGTAACATTCTTCAACTGTTACGTAATGCCATTTGTAGCAGACTCGCGAGAAGGGATCAGTGACCACCGTAAGCAAGTAATGGAAATTATGAGTCGTGGTGGTGGTGTTGGTACAAACGGTTCAACACTTCGTCCCCGTAACACACTGGCGCGCGGTGTAAACGGTAAATCAAGTGGTTCTGTAAGCTGGCTTGATGATATTGCTAAGCTGACACATCTTGTGGAGCAAGGTGGATCTCGCCGTGGAGCACAAATGATTATGCTGGCAGACTGGCATCCGGATATCGTAGAGTTTATCATTTCAAAAATGCAAAACCCTCGTATTCTGCGTTATCTAATCGAGAATACAGACGATGAGTCTATTATCCGACTAGCAAAAGAAAAGTTGAAATTCAAACCTTTATCACAGCAGGAAGATGCGATGTATCAAGGCATTGTAAACTATAAAAATATTGAAGGCTTTGGTGGATTTAGTGAAGCGATTATCCGTGACGCTGAAACAAAGCTTCGTGATGGCGGGACGTATTCAGTCCATAATGCAGATTTCTTAACAGGTGCGAATATTTCGGTAACGTTAACTAAAGAATTTATGGATGCTGTAGAAAATGATGGGGAATTCCCATTACGTTTCCCTGACGTAGCAAACTATACGCCAGAACAAATGAAAGATTACAATGAAAAATGGCATGAAGTTGGCGATGTTCGCGAATGGGAAAAGCTTGGCTACCCAGTGCGCACATATCGTACAATTAAAGCGAAAGAACTTTGGAATCTGATCAATATTTGTGCGACTTATGCTGCAGAACCAGGGATTTTCTTCATTGATAACGCAAATGACATGACGAACGCAAAGGCGTATGGTCAGCAAGTTGTTGCGACAAACCCTTGTGGTGAGCAACCATTAGCACCATATTCTGTTTGTAATTTAGCAGCAGTGAACTTAGCGAAGTTTGCAAATAAGGAATCAAAAACAGTTGATTTTGAGGCGTTACGTGAAACAGTAAAAGTTGGCGTGCGTATGCAGGATAACGTAATTGATGCAACACCGTACTTCTTGGACGAAAATAAAAAGCAAGCACTTGGTGAACGTCGTGTAGGTCTTGGTGTTATGGGGCTTGCGGATTTACTAATCTATTGCGAAAAAGAATATGGTTCTGAAGAAGGCAATGCACTTGTTGATGAAATCTTCAAAACAATTGCGATTGCAGCTTATGAGCAGTCAATTGAATTAGCAACAGAGCGCGGAAGCTTCCCGTTCTTAGAAGGACAAACAGAAGCGGAAACAGCACGTTTACGTGAAGCATTTATTAACACAGGCTTCATGAAAAAAATGCCGCAGCATATTCGCGAAAATATTGTGGCAAACGGTATTCGCAACTCGCATTTATTGACGGTTGCACCTACGGGTAAACAAGTTGCCCCGTACATTTGTAAAAATGTAGCGTAAACTTGGCTATATGCGGGAAACCCTGGCGTATCTTTTACTACCTAGCTTTGCCAGCACCATAAAGGTAAAAATGTAAAAGTGTTGATAAGAAATTATCTACCAGACAATCCGCAGGGAAGTCGTGGCTGACCCCTCAACGACTACACGCCGAGCACCATTATTTTACGAACACTCGTTCTTGTTTTATAATTAATAAAACAGATAAAGGGTGATTCGATGAAAAAGAATTGTCTTAATTGTGGAAAAGAAATTAATGTAAAACCCAGTCAATTTGAACGGAAGAAATATTGTTCTAGAATCTGTAAAACAGAGTATCAACAAAGCAATCCCCCTCAATTTTGGAGTGAAATGTCAAAAAAGATATTAATTCCATGTTCTTATTGTAAACAACAAATATTGAGGAAACCTTCTCATATTAATAAAACAAATTTTTGCAATATAAATTGCAAAAAACTATATCAAATACAAAATGGTCATTTAGTTAATCAGCATTTGAGAAAAGATGTTGAAGTTAAATGCCTTACCTGTCATCAGTTGTTTATTGTTCCTAAAAATCGTGAGCATACATCAAAGTTTTGTTCTAAGAAATGTTTAGGAAAAGCTAATGGTATTAGAGGAAAGGAACAATATCGTGTTCGAATTATTGTTTCTTGTAGTAATTGTCATAAAAAATTTGAAAAAACTCCCTCTACTATTAGAAAATTAAACTTCTGTACTGTAGCATGTATGTCCACTTATTATGCGGAGAATGAAATGTTCTCTGGTGCTAACAGTGGTACATGGACAGGTGGTAAAGTCTCATATTATGGGCCAAATTGGTATAGTCAACGGAGGAAGGTTAGAGCAAGAGATAAGTATACTTGCCAGGATTGCGGAATTACAGAAGCAGAGTATGGACAAGAGCTTTCCGTACATCACATTATTCCTTTTAAACAATTTAACGGGGATTGGAAGAAAGCGAATCAGCTTTCAAATTTAATTTCTCTATGTGAATTCCCATGTCATAGAAAGAGACATTCTAAAATGGTTGATGATATAGTCTGACCCATATGGCGACATATGGAGCGGGTAATGATAATCCCGCCCTCTAAAATTAGAGAGTAACAAAAGTGAGTACAGGTACAATGGTCGGAGTTGCAACAGGGCTTGAACCTTACTTCAGCTTCACTTACTACCGTTCAGGTCGTTTAGGGAAGTTTATTGAAGTAAAAGCCGAAATCGTAAAAGAATATTTAGATGCGAACCCAGGTGTGGATGAAAATAACTTACCAAACTGGTTCAAATCCTCAATGGAGCTTTCTGCTGAAGCTCATGCAGATGTTCAATGTATTATTCAAAACTGGATTGATTCATCGATTTCGAAAACAGTGAATGCGCCAAAAGGCTATGGAGTAGAGCAAGTACAACAAGTGTACGAGCGTCTATACCGCGGCGGAGCAAAAGGTGGTACGGTGTATGTAGACGGTTCCCGTGATACACAAGTATTAACTTTAAAAGCTGAAGAGGCAAATTCAGATGAGCAATTAGAGTTTGAAGAATTCAAACAAATGGAAGACCAAGTAAAACGTCAAGTTGTGTTAGTGGATACGATTAAACCATTAACAGATACTGACGTAACAATCGGTTCGGAAGTAGGTAATACATGTCCTGTTTGCCGTCAAGGTACGGTAGAGGAAATGGGTGGCTGCAACACATGTACAAACTGTGGCGCACAGCTGAAATGCGGACTATAAATTTTTCCATGTGAATTTGAAATAAATTAAAATCATCCCTCCCCTAAAGATATATTAGAGGAGGGATGATTTTTTTGATGTTTTTACGGCGGAGGGAAATGATTTTAAATTAAATCCTTAACCGGTTCGTGGCATGATGTACTAATGGCCAGGCACGTACGTCAATCTTTTTTGCGAAGTGTACGATAGGTACATTACTTTCCACTTCAATGCCTTGCTTTGATAGTATCGTATTTATCGTAATCTCAGCTTCAGCTTTTTGTAAGATCCATGGTCTATGCAAAATTTCACAGCGGACAGGGGTTTTTGACAAATTTAAAGTATAGAAGCAGTAACGCTCCGACATCCATTCATCAAAAGATCCTTTTGCTGCTAAATATGGCTCTGAAACGGGTCTATAGCTACAGGCAAATTCAATTTCCAAGTCATGGCGTCTTTTACTTTCAAATTCAATAGCTGACCCGCGATTGTTAATTTGCATCTTAGAGTACCAATATGGTAAATGGAAAAATGTTCTGGCTCCTTTGACGGCAGGCCAATTGTCAGCATCCAAACTAAAAAAGTATACACCGGGTTTTCCGTCCATCGTCACATATGTACGAACATTAAGTTCCGGAAAACGGTCTGTTCCTGGAATTGGCGGTAGCCCTCGAAATCTTACCCCTGACATAAGAAAAGGAACAACTCCTATCCAATAAGTTCCTTCATATGAATCTAGTTCCAGCTCTTCCGGTACTATCTTTCTTAACATTTCATATTTAGTCGGGTAATGGGCAAACAAAAGATCGCTCCATGTCTGCTTCATCCCCCATGGTAAATTTGGCAGTGCCCATGGACGATGACTGTCATCCCACTTATTTTTTTCCGTTATCATCTGTTCTTTCACCGCATTTCGCTTCCTTTGCAATAAATTATTTATATATAAAATATATCACTATTTATATATTCTCTGTAAAAAGGGTGTAAAAAGGGAAATTTGTCCTAAAATATCAGTCTAAATACTGATAGGAAATGATAGTGCAATAACTTATCATTGTAAGGTAGTTTTAAACTATCAGGTATATCCTGCAAATATATGAATGATAGGTGGAAAACATGAATTATCAAGTATTATTATATTATCATTATACAACGATTGAAGATCCGGCAGTATTCTCAGCGGAGCATTTAGCTTTCTGTAAAGAAATCGGTTTAAAGGGACGTATTTTAGTCGCTAATGAAGGCATTAACGGAACAGTTTCCGGAACAATTGAGCAAACAGAAGCCTATATGGAAAAGATGAAGGCAGATCCTTTATTTGAAGGTATCGTATTTAAAATTGATGCGGTAGAAAGCCATGCGTTTAAAAAAATGCATGTTCGTCCACGACCAGAGCTTGTTAACTTAGGCTTAGAGGAAGATGTTAACCCACATGAATTGACAGGCCGTTATTTATCCCCTGAGCAATTTATGAAGGAACTGCAAGATGAGAATACGGTTGTTTTAGATGTGCGAAACACATATGAATATGATGTTGGTCATTTCCGTGGCGCGATTCGACCAGAAGTACAGAATTTTCGTGATACACCGCAATGGGTACGGGAAAACCGTGAACTATTTGAAGGTAAGAACGTATTAACTTATTGCACTGGCGGTATTCGCTGTGAGAAATTCTCTGGCTGGATGAAGCGTGAAGGCTTTGGGGATGTTGGTCAATTGCACGGTGGTGTCGCAACATACAGTAAAGACCCAGCTACAAAAGGTCAACTTTGGGACGGTCAAATGTATGTATTCGATGAGCGTTTAACAGTGCCGATCAACCAGGTAGAGCATGTCGTAGTTGGTCGTGATCACTTCGACGGCACACCATGTGAGCGCTATATTAACTGTGCAAACCCTGAATGCAACAAGCAAGTTTTAGCATCAGAAGAAAACGAAGCGAAGCATTTAGGCGGCTGTACAATAGAGTGCACTAAACATGAACGTAACCGCTATATTGTACGTAATGGGCTGTCTGAGCAACAAGTTGAAGAAGCGATTGCGTTACTGGAAGCATAAAATCTTCTTCTTAATAAATGGGAGATTCCAAATCGAAAAGGTAAGCTATTACACATTCAGTAATGGCTTACCTTTTTTTTTGCCTATTTTGGTAAACTTTCTAATACATAAGAATATCGTAATTTATTGGAGGAAAAAGAAAGGGGGATCTTTATTGGACAAAAAGAAATATTCGCTACTGTTCGGATGTTTTTTGGCTACACTTTTAGTGGTAGGCTGTACAAATGATGAAAATACAACGTCTCGTTCAGATAATGAAGATGCAAATACTATAAGTAAGCTTGAACAAACACTTCAGGATCAGCAGGAAACGATTGTAGACCATGAAAATAAACTGACAGCATTGGGTGAGTGGGAGCAAGTCATGAATGAATTATCGCTGCTCAAAGAGTCCATTTACTATTTGCAAAATCGACTTGATTTACAAGAAGCTGTTATAAACGAAACAACTAATTATAAAACGGCTATTTTAAATAGCTTCGATATTAACGAAGAATCGTTTGATATCAATATTACGTATAAGAATAAAGTCATCGATGAGGATGCGCTGAATGGTTATCGCCTATTTGAATCCGGTGAAGGGACTAAAGAGATAAGTATAAAAAAGGATGTGCCAATCTGGATGCTCGAAAACCGGGAGAATCAGTACAAGTAACTTGGGAGGAATTTGCTCCAATGAGCGGATTTCTGAAATTATATGAAAAAGATGGGGAAGTTGTATTCATCTCAGAAATATATTTACCTTAATTTTCTTGTTTCACAGTCTATTGCTTTAAATAGGCTGTGTTTTTAATGAATAAACATCGTGTATAATAAGGAAAAATGCTTTAAAGGGGTACTTTTTGTGCAAAAAATTTATGTAGTAGAAGATGATACGGTAATTTTGGAAGAATTAAAACAGCTCTTAAGAAGTAATGGTTATTTACCGGTGGATGCACCACCGTGTGACTTAGCGCTGTTAGATGTCAATCTTCCAGGAGAAAGTGGCTTTGAAATTTGCCGTAAGCTCCGAGAATCTTCAGATGTGCCAATCATCTTTTTGACGGCACGGGATTCTACAGAGGACGAACTTATTGGGTTTGGAGTGGGTGCGGATGATTATATTCGCAAACCTTATAATTCTTCAATACTATTAGCACGCATTTCACGATTATTGATGAGAAAAATAACAAGTCATCAGTCAGTACGCGGATTAACCTTAGACGTAGGGAATATGATGGTTAGCTTTGAAAATAATTCTACCGAGCTTACCAAAAATGAAACACGTATTTTAGCTTGTTTAATGAAAAAAGAACTTGTTACAAGGGAAGAAATTATAGAGGATTTATGGAATAACTCGCTGTATATTGATGAAAATACATTGTATGTAAACATTAACCGATTGCGCGAAAAGCTAAAACAACTAAATGCGACAGATTTTATTAAAACAGTACGTGGCGTAGGATACCGTCTATGATCAGAAAATTTCTACAGTCTAAACTCATATCGGTAGGTTTCTTGTGGATTGGCTATTTTTTATTTCTGTTAATTTTTATGTTAATTGATGTACCATTTGGAACGATTGCCATGATATCATTTGCCTTTATTTTCATACAGCTCAGCTGGCTTATAACAAGCTTTTTTTATGAAAAGAAGCGCTATGAAGAAATGAAGCAGCAGATGGAAAAGCTAGAGGAAACATATTTATTAGGTGAAGTTTTACGAAAACCAAGATCTTTAGTAGAGCATAAATATTATGAGGCGATGCTGGCTGTTAGTCGAGATGCTATATACCGTGTTGAGCAAAGCGAACGTTCAGCGAAAGAATATAAGGAATACGTGGAGCAATGGATTCATGAAATCAAAACACCTCTAACTGCGATGTCGTTAATATTAGCCAATGAGCAGGATGTTTGGAAATTGCGTCGGGAGCTAAAGCGTGCGGATAATTTAACTGATAACATTTTACATTATGCGCGGCTTGATTCCATCGAAAAGGACAAGCAGCTGAAAGAACATTCACTGAATGCCATTTTAAATGATGTGGTGAAAAACCAAATGGATTTATTAATTGCGTCAAAAATGAAGGTCGAAATTGAGGGAGATGCCAATATTTATACGGATAATAAAGCTCTACAATTTATCGTCAATCAGCTATTGACGAATAGTGCTAAATATTGCCCTGGTGCGAAGATTACAATGCGTGTAGAGGATACGGAACTAATTTATGAAGATGATGGAATCGGTATTTTGGCTCACGAATTAGAGCGTATTACGGAACGGGGATATACAGGGTCAAACGGTCGTAAATTAGGGACAAGTACTGGAATGGGCTTATATATTGTGGCACAGCTGTGCAAAGAGTTACATATCGAGTTGAAAATAAAATCAGAACATAACAACTACACTCGATTTCAGTTAATCTTTCCAAATCTAACGGAAATGTAAGAATTCTGCTACCACTCTGTTAGAAAAGATTTGTGCACAGCGTGATATGATAATGTCGAAACGGAGGGTGTTTCGATGAAAAAAAGATTACAAATTGACCAAGTAACAAAATATTATGGTGCAGAAGCCATTGTAACAAAAGCACTTGATAGCATTTCCTTTGAAGTTGGAGATGGAGAGTTTATAGCAATTATGGGTGCATCAGGCTCCGGGAAAAGTACACTTTTAAATTGTATAGCGACAATTGACCGAATTAGCGCAGGGAACATTTTATTGGACGGAGAGCAAATATCGAACAAGAAGGAAAGGGAGTTAGCAGATTATCGACGCGATAAGCTCGGCTTTATTTTCCAGGAATATAATTTACTCGATACTTTAACAGTAGAAGAAAACATTACACTCCCTCTTAATTTACAAGGGGTATCTCTTAAAGAAACGGAGAAGCGCTTAATAGACATTACAGATAAGTTAGGAATTCATGAGCAGCTAAAGAAGTTTCCGATGGCGCTTTCTGGTGGGCAACGTCAGCGTGTTGCCTGTGCAAGAGCACTTATTACAAATCCAAGTATTATTTTAGCTGATGAGCCTACGGGGGCATTAGATTCAGCCAATTCCAAAAAGCTGATGGAAACACTTTTATTTATGAATGAACAATTGCACTCCACAATTTTAATGGTGACACATGATGCCCTTGTTGGTAGCTTCGCGAAGCGTGTATTATTCTTAAAAGACGGAAAGATCTGGAATGAATTGTATCGAGGAAATCAAAGTCAACGTGCGATGCATGAAGATATTTTAGCGACGATGGCATTGCTCGGAGGTGAGGGGCATGTATCGTAAGCTAGCCTTACGCAATGTGCGAAGACAAATTGGCAATTATTTAATTTATTTTATTACCGTTGCTTTAACAATCTCCCTTATTTTTGCAATGAATAACTTGATATTTAATGATCAGTTACAAACTCAAGCTCAATCCATAGCGGAATTGGCATTAGGATTAGTGTTTCTATCGATTATAATTTGTATCATTATAGCTTTTGTACTCGGTTACGCGAATGCCTTTATGCTGCGACTGCGAAAAAGAGAATTCGGCACTTATTTAACGGTCGGAATGAAACGAAAGCATATTGTGAAACTGTTTTTATTTGAAAATAGCTTACTCGGGATTCTTGCGATGGTTGTTGGATTTTTTGTGGGGTCACTTTTTTATCAGGGACTCATGCTGTTAATGACTCAACTTCTGGATATTCCATTTGAGTTTTCGATGTTTTCATTAAAAGGTGTTCTATTAACAATTGGAATGGTTTGTAGCATATTCCTGTTCTCATCCTTAGTATCAAGTTTTTATTTAAACCGTGTCACTATTTACGAACTCATTCATGGAGAGAAGAAAGTGGAGCAGGGGGTGAAGCATCCGTATGTCGCCATGCTTGTGACAGGCGTATCCTTCGTTGGAATCATCGTATCATTTATCTTTTTTTCTCGGGAATTAAAGCATATCTTTTTAGAAGTCGATTCAAATCCGGGGAACCTCGTATGGCTGATGCTTTTATTAGCCGTATCATTGGTGACATTCCACATTGGACTTGCCAAAAGCTTGATGTATATTTTATTAGGGTTTAAACATTTTACACAACGTGGGACGAATCAATTTTTACTACGTCAATTGAGTGCGATGTTAAGCTCTAATGCCATTCTACTTGGGGCGCTGTCTTTTTTAATCGTATTTGCCATGATTGCTGCTAATTTCAGCTTTTTATATAAAGAGATTGAGGAAGCAAATTTAGATAAACAATATCCGTTTGATATTATAGCCAATATTAATTCCGAACAAGAGGGCAGTATTCCATTGGAACAAGCAAAGGAAACGATTGAATCTTATGTGCCTATAGATTGGTCGAAGGTGTATAACGGCTATTCCACAAATGAAAGGACTTTTCATAAGCATACAATTTGGCAGGGTGATAAATATCAGGACGTCGATATGTACATGAAAGAATCGGAAGTAAATGAGCTTTTGCAAGAACTCGGCAGTAAACCACTGAATCTTGATAATCAATTTGCAATTTTCTCTGATATGCCGGGAATTCAAGGGGCGGACTTTTCAGAGGCCTCATTTAATCATAAAGGTCAAACTTATACATTAAGTCATGTAGTGGAATCCATGCCGATGTTTTTATGGAGCTATTTTGTCATTGTCGTGCCGGATGAAGTAGTAGAAGGCATGGAAATAAGCCAAACAGCGGCAGCCATTACTCTAGAAGAAGGACCATTTGATGCACAAAAGCTCCAAGATGCATTAAGTTACACTTATAAAATAGAAGAAAACAATTACTCTGTTTTAACGAGTGACTACCGGGTTAAAGAGCAACGTCGATTATATGCGGCAGCATTCTCAGCTATTTTTATTGTCGGAGCATTATACTTAGCGGTCGTCTTTATTTTACTGGCTATGGCAATTTTGGCACTTAAAATATTATCGAATCTACGTGATGATGAGAAAAAGTATAGACTGCTCAATCGATTAGGCGTCAATGAGGAGTTACAGCGAAAGACATTAGCGAAGCAAATTTTTGTGTTCTTTACGTTTCCGATAGTCGTTCCGATCTGCTTATCCATACCTATTACAATAATTCTCAATCAATTTATTGACCTGGCAGGATATAGCGCAATGCTGAATTTTAATATAGTATCCGTTTCAATAGTAGTAGTTATAGGGTTGATTTACTTCCTTTATTTTATGGTTACTTTCGGACTGACGAAAAAATATGTTATTCAAAGGCGATAGGAAAGCCAAAAGGAATCCAAATTAATAGTAAAGTCGATTTTTCACAACTTGCTGTGATGAAAATCGGCTTTTTTTTATTAAGTGAAATAAAAAACTTAGCCTTTGTAAAGGTTTTGTAAATGAGGTTTACGGAAAATTCATCTCGTTTTCAAAAAAAGCGCTCTTTACATCTAATATTATAGAAATTTTAAAGCTATTTAATTGCAATTTAGCTTTATATTTCAGAACTATCTGAAAGATAGCAACTTACCGATGAATAAATTGCCCGAATCAAGGACAAATATAAAAAGTTAAGGCTAATAGAACTATTAATGCGAAATATTCAGATTTTATTTAAGAGTTTTACAAAAATATGTATTACTCTCTTCATAATTTACAGAAGGTTTACATGATTCACATATGTTATTAATTTTATAAAGGTATTGTTAAGGCATAAGATAAAAATGCAAGTTGATGGAGGATTGAAGTATGTTGAAAAAAACATGTTACTTCATTGGATTAACAATTCTAATGGTAGTACTAGCGGCCTGCAATAGCAAAGATACTTCGGAATCAAATTCCGGCAACGAAGATTTAATTACAATTTCAGGTTCAACATCGGTCGGACCTTTAGCAGAGAAATTAGCAGAGAAATATGAGGAAACTGAAAACGTAAAAATAGAGATTAACCAAATTGGTTCATCAGCCGGTATTACAAACGCAATCAAGGATGTTTCACAAATCGGTATGTCATCCCGAGACTTGAAACAAGAAGAAATAGATTCGGGCATTAAAGAATTGGTTATTGCCTATGACGGAATTGTAGTCGTAGCTCATCCTTCCAATCCAGTAAAAGATTTAACGATGGAACAAGTAAAACAGATTTTTACAGGAGAAATTACGAACTGGAAAGAGCTTGGCGGCAAAGATCTGGAGATTGTGGTCGTGTCGCGTGAGGATGGTTCAGGTTCGCGTGATGCCTTCCAGGAAATAGTAGGCTATAAATCAGGTCAGTTAATTCGCAATGCGATTGTAGCAAGTGGCAATGGCAATATTAAAACAACGGTGGCGACAAATAAACACGCTGTTGGGTTTATATCATTCGAATACATTGATGAAACGGTTTCAGCTATGGACATTAACGGTGTAAAAGCCGAAGCAGGCAATGTATTGGATGGGAACTATCAATTATCTCGCCCATTCTTATTCGTTCATAAAGAAGACGTTCCCGAAGCAGCAACGAAGTTTATGGATTTTATATTAAGTGCAGATGGACAGAAAATTGTGGAAGCTGCTGGAGCAATTCCATTAACGAAATAATCAGTGCTGGAGGATACATGTGTGAATATACAAGATAAAAATGAACTAGAACAGCAAATTAGTAAAGGCAATAAACGAAAATATTTTTTGGAAAGTCTTTCATCAAAAGTTTTCCTGGCATGTGCGCTTTTATCAGTTATCAGCCTACTACTTATTGTAGGATTTGTATTTTATAAAGGTTCAAACCCGTTTATAACAGGTGGCTACAGCTTCTTTGACTTCCTTTTCGGGAGTGATTGGGTGCCATCGGAAGATAAATTTGGTATTTTCCCAATGATTGTTGCTTCGATTTATGCAACGATTGGTGCACTTATTATTGGTGTACCAATTGGATTACTGACAGCAATCTTTTTGGCTGAAATAGCGCCGAA
Organism: Solibacillus ferritrahens; assembly: GCF_037027585.1. Lineage (NCBI taxonomy): Bacteria > Bacillati > Bacillota > Bacilli > Caryophanales > Caryophanaceae > Solibacillus > Solibacillus ferritrahens. Next base: position 24,690 of record NZ_JAXCLE010000015.1, read on the forward strand.
ATCAGTTGCGAAAATTGTATCACCAGCCATTCAGCTATTGGCAGGCATTCCATCTGTATTGTACGGGATATTCGGTTTAGCCATTATCGTACCATTTCTGCAAAATAATTTTGGTTTGGCACGTGGACAAAGTTTAATCGCTGTAATTCTAGTACTGGCAATTATGATGCTTCCAACAATTGTAACGGTAGCGGAAACAGCCATTCGCGCAGTACCGAAAACATATCGAGAAGGTTCACTAGCACTTGGTGTATCGCAAATCGGAACAATCTTCAAAGTAGTCGTACCCGCTGCAAAATCAGGAATTATGGCAGCAATCGTACTTGGGTTAGGCCGAGCTTTAGGTGAAACAATGGCCGTAATTTTAGTGGCCGGGAACTCGCTCATTATTCCAACAAGCTTAACGGATAGTGTACGTCCATTAACGACAAACATTGCTCTTGAAATGGGCTATGCAGCAGGAACTCACCAGGAGATGCTGTTTGCAACAGGGATCGTACTATTCTCATTCATTCTTATTTTAAACTTTGTATTAGCTCGTATAACAGCGAAGGGAGCACAGTAACATGCGAAAATTTAAAGATAATATGCTCCGGGGATTGCTTTGGGGTTCCGCATTTGTTTCGGTAGCTGTCCTAGTTATTATCGTAGGCTATATTTTTTATAAAGGCTTCTCCTACATTAGCTTTGATTTCATATTCGGGGATTATTCACCAACAGGTGGTGGCGGGATCTTCCCGATGATTGTCACAACATTACTAACGATTTTAATTTCACTTGCCATAGCAACACCAATCGGAATTTTAGCAGCTGTTTACTTGCATGAGTATGCAAAACAAGGTCGTCTAGTTCGCATGATTCGTTTTGCAACAGAAAGTCTAACAGGAATACCATCCATAATTTATGGTCTATTCGGTGCCGTATTCTTCGTAGCCATTTTAAAGCTCGGAATGTCGATTATTGCAGCATCATTAACATTAACAATCATCGTATTACCAGTAATTATTCGAACGACAGAAGAAGCGTTAAAAACTGTACCGGCAACATATCGTGAAGGCTCACTTGCATTAGGAACGACAAAGTTGCAGACACTAATTAAAATTATCCTGCCAAGTGCAATGCCAGGAATTTTATCCGGTATTATTTTATCAATCGGTCGTATCGTAGGGGAATCGGCGGCAATCTTCTTAACGGCAGGTACAGTAGCGGCTATGCCAACGAGTATATTCTCATCAGCCCGTACATTAACCGTACACTCATTTTTAGTTACACAGGAAGCAGGCGATATCGGTCTTGCAGCAGCTGTTGGTATCGTATTGATCGTCATTATTTTAGTGCTGAATTTATCGGCAACGTATATTTCAAAAAAATTAAACAAAGCAGAATATTAAAAGGAGCTAAACTTACATGACTATGATCGTATCAGAAGCATCAATCTTCAATTCAACAACAAGTGCAACGACGGATACTTACGCAACGAAAATACAAGTAAACGATTTAAATTTATTTTATGGTGAAAAACAGGCATTATTCAATGTCAATTTAGATATAAAAGAAAAGGAAGTAACAGCATTAATCGGTCCATCTGGATGTGGTAAGTCAACATTTCTGCGCACATTAAATCGCATGAATGACCTGATTGATGGTGTGCGTGTAATTGGTAATATTCATATTGATGGTGAAAATGTATATGAATCGAATGATGTCATTAGACTGCGCACAAAGGTGGGGATGGTGTTCCAAAAGTCGAATCTATTCCCAATGAGCATTTATGATAATGTAGCTTATGGTCCACGTATGCAGGGGATTAAAAATAAAAAAATTCTAAATGAAATCGTTGAGGAATCTTTACGCGGTGCCGCAATTTGGGATGAAGTAAAAGACCGTTTAAAATCTTCCGCTTTAGGGTTATCCGGTGGACAGCAGCAACGTATATGTATCGCCCGTGCAATAGCCATGAAGCCAGACGTAATTTTAATGGATGAGCCAACTTCAGCGCTTGACCCGATTTCTACATTGAAAGTAGAAGAACTAATAACACAAATGAAAAAAGATTATACCATTGTTATCGTTACGCATAACATGCAGCAAGCAGCGCGTATTAGTGATAAAACAGCGTTCTTCTTAAATGGTGAAGTTGTTGAATATGATGATACAAATGTTATTTTCTCGACTCCAAAAGACGAGCGTACGGAAGACTATGTAACAGGACGATTCGGATAAGAGGGGGATTTACAGATGATTCGCGAAAATTTCGAAAAGAACATGCTCGAGTTACAAAACAAGATGGGTGAAATGGTAGACTTGACGGTTGTAGCAATGGAAAAAGCGTTTAAAGCCCTTGAAGAACAGGATATGGTATTAGCGTTAGCTGTCATTGAGGAAGATTCGTCCATAGATGAACTGGAAAATGAGATAAATCAAATGGCAATCTGGCTGATGGCGAAAGAGCAGCCTGTAGCTCGTGACTTACGTCGTATAGTTAGTATGATTAAAATGTCTTCCGATATTGAGCGTATAGCGGATTTTGCCGTAAATACAGCAAAAGCGACGATTAGAATCAGCAAAACTGATTCAATATTATCCAAAACATCCTTAGTTGAAATGAAAAATATTTCAATGGATATGCTGAAAAAATCGATGACTGCTTTCATAGAGGAAGATATCGCATTGGCAAAAGCAGTTGGCGAGCTTGACGATAAAGTCGATCAGAAGAATCACGAAAATTATGCAGTACTGACAGATTATCTAAAAGAAAGTCCACAGGATATAGAGCAAACGTTACAGTTGCTTTTCATTAATCGCTTTGTTGAGCGTGCAGCAGACCATATTACAAATATGGCGGAATCAACAGCGTACTTTATTAAAGGGCAGTTATTTGATTTAAATTAACTAGGTTAACTAGAGAAGCGGGGAATCATTAATGACGAAAAAAATATTAGTCGTTGAAGATGACGAAAATTTAGTGAATTTACTGCGCATTTATTTAGTAAAGGACGGTTATGAAGTTCATTGCGTAAAAAATGGAAAAAACATTATGCAAGTAATTAAGACTTTTGAGCCGGATGCCATGCTTTTGGATTGGATGCTTCCCGACATTGAAGGGATCGAATTATGCCGTCAAATTCGTTTCGAGCACGATTTTCCAATCATTATGATAAGTGCCCGTACAGATGAGGTGGATATTGTGCTGGCCCTTGAGATTGGTGCAACGGAATACATTCGCAAACCGTTTGGATTTCGTGAAATGCTCACACGTCTTCGGATCCATTTAAAACGTCATGAAAAAGAAATTCGGCAGCAGGAGCGTATATCAGAACTATTAATTGGGCCGTTCCGTGTCGATTTAGTAACCTTTAAAGTATTTAAAGATGAAGTAGAGATTCCATTAACGAAGCGTGAATTTAAATTACTGCTCCATTTGCTCGAGCAGCCTGGAGATATTAAATCACGTGAGGAAATTATTGATATACTGGACTTTACTAAAGGTGATCGGCGTACGGTCGATGTACATATTCGAAGATTACGAGAAAAGATTGAAGAACAGCCGAGTTCGCCAAAATGGATTAAAACAAAAAGCGGAATAGGGTATTACTTTAATTCCCCGACACAAGAAGTCTCTTACAATTAGTAGGAGACTATTTTCATGATGTTAGTCAGTGATTTAAATTTAAAATAGGAAATTGCATCATTTCTTTTACAAATGGGTGAACCACGATTTATACTAAATGGAGAAGGTTAATGAGGAGGTATGAATATGTCAGAACAAGAAAAAAAGAAATTAAGCTTACAGGAACTTGTAAAACAACAATTAGAGGCTAAGAAAAACAATGCCAATAGCGGTAAGGGTAATTTAAAAGGTGATACATCAACGAAAAAGATGAAAAGCCAACAAACGAAAAAAACGAGCAACACACGCCGTAAAATGGGCGTATAATTAAGCAATTTGAAACCCTGTGCAATCGAAAAATTGCGCGGGGTTTTGTTTTGGTTTTTTTTTACATAGAAAAGTGATTCCATATTGTGTGTCACTCGTCTTTATAGAGGAAGGAGGCTGATTTATTTGAGACGCGAAGTTTTTGAGAATAATTATGATGCCATATATAAATACATACGTTATTTAACGAATGATCCAGAGTTAACACATGATCTTTTGCAGGAAACCTTTTACCGCTTTTATCATAAAAATTATACTGAGCATGAACGTACATATTTGCTGAAAATTGCTCGAAATCTTGTATACGATCATTATCGCAGGAAAAAAATTGTAGGCTTTTTTCAATTGAAATCAGACCCTATTGCTACAGAAGCTTTACCAGATGAAGTAATCGAGCGTAATGCAGAAATCGAAAAGCTCTATTGTGCATTACAACAAATTAAATGGAGCTATCGAGAAGTAGTAATCCTTCGTTATATCGAAGAATATTCGGTAAAAGAGACGTCGATGATTTTAAACTGTAGTGAAGTAAAGGTGAAAAATAATACAGCGCGCGGCTTAAAGGCATTGCGTGTCCTGTTGGGAGGGGAAAAAGATGTTTGAAGAGAAGCATTTAAAAACCTTACGCAATATTAAAGTGGATGAGGAAAAAAAACAGGCTGATTTTGACAAAATTATAAAGCGCGGCAAGCAAAAGGTTGTGGATTGGCCAATATTTGCATTAATCGTCAGCATTGTAAGTATTACATTGTTTTTAATTGCAACCACCCCTCTCGATAATCAAATGGCAACAACTACTGATGATAGCCAACTAATCGCTGTGTATACAGTAAATGGGAATGGAAACCCGAAGTCCGCACTGCAGTTACATGTAAATCGGGTGACAAATGAGAAAGCATTGGATGAGATTTGGCAAGTATACAATCAGCTACAAATAACCGATAAACCTGATGCAACTTCGGAAGTTTATGCTTCTTACCGCTTTAATTTCAGTGACAATACATCTAAGCTGTATTATCAATATATTGTTCGTCAAAAGATCTACTATGAAGATGCTTCAACAGGACAGTATTATAAACGGGAAGATGGTTCGGGCATACCACTTATTCAGTATGATCAACCGACTACCCTCCACACTGTAGCGTTTTTTTCACTATTTGTTTTATTAATCGGTAGTTTTGTATACGTCGATCGCCAAATGCGTGATAAATCGGATCCAAAAAGGAAATTACCTAAGCATTCCCATACAGGACAAAGTGTGCTGACGTTATTGTTCTTGTTAAGCTTATTCATCCTACTGTTTTCTATTCCCAATATTCATTTCATGTGGATTGTTGTCAGCAGTCTTGCTGTAGCCTTTATCAATATTTTGATTGAAAATAAATATGGGAATAACAATTGGCGCAAACTGTCATTTTTATTGTTTGGTTTACTTGTTCCGACCTATTTATATTTATCTTTTGTATTATAATAATCGATATCGTTTCAGAATACTTTGACAATAAATTCTTTCCCTCGTACGATAATAGTAAGGAAATAAGAAGGGGTGAAAGGATGACTACAATTGAAAAAGCAAGACTTCTAGATCAACAGGATACACTTGGAAAATATGCCGATGAGTTTTATAAAAAAGAAGGACAAATCTATTTAGACGGCAATTCCCTCGGGTTACTGTCAAAGCGAGCTGAACAATCGGTGCTTACATTGCTTGACTCATGGAGGCAGTACGGAATTGATGGATGGACGAGTGGGGAGCATCCGTGGTTTTATTTGTCTGAAAAGCTAGGGGAATACTGTGCACCACTTGTTGGAGCAAAAAGTAAGGAAGTCGTATTAACCGGTTCAACTACGACAAACTTACATCAGCTACTTGCTACTTTTTTCAAACCAACCGAGAAGAGGAATAAAATTTTGGCAGATGAGCTGAATTTCCCGTCCGACTTATATGCGGTTGCCAGTCAAATTGCACTGCATAATTTACCGGAAAGCCATATGAAGCTCGTAAAAAGTGAAGATGGGCAAACAATTTCGACTGAAGCAATTATTGAAGCGATGACTGATGATGTAGCAGTCGCTGTTTTACCAGCTGTTTTATATCGCAGTGGGCAAGTGCTGGATTTACAGGCAATTACGAAAGCGGCTCATGAACGAGGGATTATCATAGGCTTTGATTTATGCCATTCAATTGGCTCAATTCCGCATCAGCTTCACGAAATTGGAGCGGACTTTGCATTTTGGTGCAATTATAAGCACTTAAATGGGGGACCGGGATCTGTCGCAGGTTTATTTGTCCATGAAAAGCATTTTGGTACAGCACCAGGTTTAGCCGGCTGGTTTGGCTCTGCAAAGGAAAAACAATTTGATTTAGAGACAACGATTTCAGCTGCGCCCGATGCAGGGGCTTATCAAATCGGGACACCGCATATATTAAGTTTGGCACCAATTGAAGGCGCACTTTCCATTTTTGCAGAGGCAGGGATTGATGCTGTGCGTGAAAAATCACTTGCCTTAACTGAATATATGATGGAATGCATTATGCATGAAATACCAAATACATTCACATTTGGCAATCCTCTTGACGAAACACGTGGCGGTCATTTGTTTTTAGTGCATGACGAAGCGGCCAGAATTTGTAAAGCATTAAAGGAGAATGGGGTCGTCCCGGATTTCCGTGCACCGAATGGAATCCGCTTAGCGCCTGTTGCGCTATACAATTCCTTTGAAGAAGTGTGGCATGCTGTTCAAATTTTAAAAGATATTGTCTTCAATAAGACTTATGAGAATCATGAAAACAAGCGGGATATCATTGCATAAGGAGTGGTTTGATGGAGAAGCGTTCGATTTCGGATTTACATCAAAAGCTAAAAAGTGAAAAAGGCATTCATACCGATTTTAAGGAGGATATGACATACGGCGAGTATTTAAGTTTAGACGCAATTTTAAACAATCAAAACCGCCTATCCAATCACCACGATGAAATGCTTTTTATTATTATTCATCAAGTAAGCGAGCTTTGGATGAAGCTGATTATTCATGAAATGCAAGGTGCGATTCAAGCAATTGAACGCGGGGAAATGCAGCTGGCTTTTAAAATGCTGGCACGAGTTTCAAAAATACAAATGCAAATTATTCAGGCGTGGGATGTATTGGCAACAATGACACCTGCAGAATATTTGCAGTTCCGCGATGATCTTGGAAAAGCATCCGGTTTCCAAAGCTATCAATATCGTTTAATTGAATTTTCGCTTGGATATAAAACACCTCATATTTTAAAAATTTATGAGAAAGAAAAGGACGTTTTAGAAAGATTAAAAGAAGCGTACGATGCACCGAGTATTTATGACGTTTCCATCCAAGCATTGGCAAAAGCTGGATTACCAATTAATGAAGCTTTGCTAAATCGAGATTTTTCGGTAGTATATAGTGGTGACGACTCAGTTGCTGCTGCATGGAAAACTGTCTATGAAAATACTGATAAGTACTGGGATTTATACCAGCTCGGTGAAAAGCTAGTCGATATAGAAGATTCATTGCAGCAATGGCGATTCCGTCATATGAAAACAGTCGAGCGTATTATTGGCTTTAAAGTAGGCACGGGTGGATCATCCGGTGTCAATTATTTGCGTCAAGTGCTTGATCATCGTTTTTTCCCGGAGCTATGGGATTTACGAACAGTGTTATAGCTTAGTTAAGTTTAGTTTAGTTTAGATGAGTGGAGTGAGGCAAATGGAGAAGAGTAAAGGACAGTGGTCAAGTAAATTAGGATTTGTATTAGCGTCAGCTGGTGCAGCGATAGGGCTTGGGGCGATATGGAAGATGCCCTACGTAGCCGGTCAAAGTGGAGGCGGCGCATTCTTTTTGATTTTTGTAGTACTAACATTAATTATTGGTTTACCAATGCTATTATCGGAATATATTATTGGGCGTGCCGCGCAAAAAGAAGCGGTTACTGCGTATAAAGTTCTTTCCCCTAATCCGAAAGTTTGGGCATGGATCGGAAAGCTTGGTATATTGGGATGTTTCCTATTATTATCGTTTTATAGTGTTGTAGGTGGCTGGATATTTGTATATAGTGGCGTATCTATAGTCGGAAATGTCATTGAGCCATCAGTTGATCCAGGTGCATTTTTCGGACAAGTAACAGGAACACCGTGGATTGCGCTTGTTGGACTAGCATTATTTACAATTGCCAATGTTGTCGTTATCGCACTAGGTGTACAGAACGGAATTGAAAAAGCGAATAAGTTTATGATGCCGCTTTTATTCATAATGTTCTTTATTTTAGTCATTAGAGCAGTTACCCTTGATGGCGCGATGGAAGGGATTAAGTTTTTCCTATATCCAGACTTTTCGAACATTACAGGTGAATCAATACTATATGCTTTAGGACAATCATTTTTTGCGCTTGCAGTTGGATTTTCATGTTTAGTTACATATAGTTCTTATTTAAAGAAAGATGTAAGCTTACCAAATTCAGCAGGCTCAGTTGTAGGATTGAGTATTTTTGTTTCCTTTTTAGCAGGTTTGGCCATTTTCCCGGTCGTATTTGCTTTTGATATGGAAGTGGCAAGCGGACCGCCATTATTATTCATGGTATTGCCGGCAGCATTTTCACAGATGCCATTTGGCGAAGTTTTCTTGGCGATGTTTTTAATTTTATTTTTATTCGCGACTTTAACTTCATCCTTCAGTATGTATGAAATTATAGTAGCGGCAGTAATCGAGAAGTGGAATATTACGCGCGCTCAAATTACGATGATTATTGGTGTACTTGTATTTATCGCTTCGATTCCATCGACACTGACATACAGTACACTAGGTGATGTATCAATATTTGGCCGAAGTATTTTTGATTTTACAGATTTTGTTGTGTCCAATGTAATTTTACCGGTCGGCAATTTACTGATAGCAATTTTTATTATGCATATTATGGATAAAAAAGTTGTCAAAAGTGAGTTGTTACAAGGTAGTAAAATGGGGGAAGGCTTTTACAGAACCTATCGAATTTTAATGACCTTTGTAGTACCGGCAGTAATTTTTCTCGTTCTCTTATATTTAGTCATTCAGTATTAGAGGTGATGCTATGTGGATTGATATTACACAAACGATGAAAAAAGGGATGCCGAACTGGCCGGGGGATACGCCGTTTTCATTTGAAATATGGTATACAAAGCAGCAGACGGGCTCGGTCAATATTGGGAGAATAACAACTTCCTTGCATACCGGCACACATGTAGATGCGCCTTTTCATTTTAATAGTGAGGCAGAGACAATGGAACAATTAGACATCAATACTTATATTGGAGATTGTTATATTGTATCTTGTGTCGGAGAGGGGGTCATTACAGCAGAGCGACTGTCATCCGTTGACTTTCTTGGAGCAAAGCGTGTGCTGTTGAAAACTGTGAAACAGCCTTTTGAGCAGTTTCCAGAAGAGATACCTGTAATCTCTCCGGATGTAGCATCCTTACTAAATGAGCGCGGTGTTATTTTACTCGGTGTGGATAATCCTTCTGTCGATCCTTTAGATAGCAAGGGAGTATTAGCCCACCATGCGCTTTATGAAAATGGGATTCATATTTTGGAGGGGCTGGATTTAAGCGAAGTAACACCCGGTCTTTATGATTTAATTGCTTTACCGTTAAAATTAGAAGGCGCTGACGGGTCACCGGTACGGGCTGTTGTTAGAAAAAAATGATATATGAAAGAGGCACACGAATTAAATTTTGTGATGCTTCTTTTTTTTTATATTTAAATAATATATTTAATAATATTTTCATGTAATAAAAAAATAGATTGAATATTTAATATACTGACTGTAAAATATATCCACAATAGACTATTTCAGTACATAGTTCCTAGGGGGATAAATTTTGGAAAAGCGCATTGATAAATTAAATTGGGTACACCAGCTAAATACTATTATTACCGTCATATTAGTTGTATTAATACTGACACCACTTATTTATAAAAATGGATTTCAACAATCCATTCCTTATCTCATTGCGGGGGGAAGTGTCGTTCTATTATCGACATTGAATTATTTTTTGAAGATTTCTTATTTTGCCAAAGGATTAATTTTCGCACTTCTTCCTGCAATTGTCACTATTTTATTATTTTATTTAGACGGGGACGCAATTAATAAGCATTACATTTTATTTATCACATTTATTATGGCGGCTATGTATTTCAATGAGCGCTTAATATTAACTTTTTTGACAGTTATAAATAGTTTATATTTGTTATTGTACATAGTGGCACCAGAGAAATTACTAGGTGACAATGCAAGCATCCCTATTTTTATTACAGTTTTTGCTATTATTAATGGCTGTAATTTTATGCTTTATCGCTTAACAAAGTGGGGCAATAAATTAGTGAAAGATGCTCAATCAAAAGAAAAAGAAGCAAAGGAACTTTTAGCTAATTTAACGGTAATCTTAAATAAAATCGACGACGGTTCAGTCCAATTAGCCCAAAATATTATTAATGTGAATGATAATGTCCATACATTGAATGTGGCAAGTGAAACAATTCTACACTCTTCCAATCAAATGGCAACCGCAATTCATAGTGAAGCGGAAATGATTCAGAAAATTAATGAACAAATGGTTTTAGCTCATCAAAATATGCTCATGACAAAACAATCATCAGAAATGACAGTAAAAGGGTCAACTGAGGTTCAGGCAGCTGTAGAATACAGTTGGAAAAAAGTGCATGAGGTAACTAATGGTATGGAAACGTTAAGTGATTCCATTGACTTGACGACAGTAACAATAGACGATCTGCACGAAAGTCTAGCAAAAGTGAATGAACTTCTTGATGGTATTAAAGCTATTGCTAACCAAACAAACTTATTATCTTTGAATGCATCGATAGAAGCTGCAAGAGCAGGCGAGCACGGGAAAGGTTTTGCTGTTGTTGCAGATGAAGTTAAAAAGCTGGCGGGACAAAGCGCGGAAATCGCAGCGAATATCACAGAAGTTACAAAGCAACTACTTCAACGAGCAGCAACTGCTCGGTTAAAAGCATATGAAGGCAAGGACGCAGTGCATTCAAATGTAGAAGCTTTAAATGATATTTCGGTTTCTTTTAATGGGATAAAGCAATCCTTTGATAATATTCAAACGAAGCTATCTGAGGATATGCTGACTATTACGAATACAAATGGTATGGTCGAAGAAGCAATGAACCAAATGGAAAGCTTATCTGCAATATCTGAAGAAAATGCAGCAATGACAGAAGAAATTGCTACATCTATTCATGAAGAACATGAAATGATGCAGGCCATATCAAAAGCAAGTAAACAATTACAGCAATTACAACAAGATCTATCTGAAATTTCAAAACAGCGATAAACGAATGCCTGGTAGTAAATTTACCAGGCATTGTTATATTCTTAAATAAATGTTGAAATGATTGGCAATTATCGGTAATTTTAAATAAGAGAGGACGTGATTTATTTGTGGCAGCAAAACTTAATTGAAACAGCGCGAGGTACATTTGAATATTTTAAACATGGTGAAGGGGAACCAATGGCGATTACTCATTTATATAGCGAATTTGATGAGCGAGGAAATGCATTTGCCAACCCATTTACCACTAAATTTACGGTCTATTTAATTAACTTGCGTGGTACAGTGAACTCAGTAAGGGCACAACAGGACCCTGAATACAGCATGGTTGAAACCGTACATGATATGGAAGCAATTCGAAAAGCGCTCCATATTGAAAAGTGGGCATTTGGCGGACATTCTACAGGAGGGATGCTTGCCTTACAATATGCAGTTCAAGCTCCAAATTCCATAACGAAACTGATTGCGGGTGGGACTGCTGCGAGTTACGAATATGCAATGCATAAAGATTGTATGTATAATCATCAAAATAAAAATTTTCATCGTGTAACGGAAATTATGAATTTGTTAAGTGATCAATCAACGTCCAAGGAAGACCGCCAAAAATTAGGCTATGAATGGGCGCTATTTTCATATTACAGTGAAGACAAACTAAAAGAAGCATTAAAAAAGCCAAATAGCGGGAAGACTGTTGGACCGCGACTTACATATTTTAGACAAGTAGAATATCGGGATATGGATTTAAGAGAAAAATTAAAGGATATTAACATACCAAGCTTTATTTATGCAGGAAGGTATGACGCACAATGCCCAGTAAATTTTGGAATAGAAATTGCTGAACTTATTAAAAATGCCAACCTAACTATCTTTGAGAAAAGTAATCATTTCCCGTTTTTAGAAGAAGAGGAGCCTTTCACTGAGTTGGTTAATCAATTTGCGGGTGCGTAAATATCTTATATAAATAATATAAAACAGCATGGCTTTGTACAAAACCATGCTGTATTCCGTTCTGCTATTCAACTTCTATTGCTATTACATCGCTGACATCCCCATTACTAAACCGAGTTAGGCTAGAAATAATATATGTACCTTTTTCACTTGGTGCAGTAAATCGAGCGGTCGTTGCGATTTCCTCATAATTATAATCTTCCTGCCACAGCTGAATCGAAACACTCTTAATATGCTGATCATATTTAAATTCAATCTCTTCATTCGGTTGAATTTTAATATAAGGCATATTCGATTCCTGTACCAATTCATGAGGCGCTGCAGTATCCACACATGTAGCTTCGCCAGCAGAATGCCAGCAATAGCTTCCACGAATAGAATCAATTGTTTGTTCATTAGTTACAACCGTTGCCGTAGGAATTTCGGTTACTTCATTTTGGACTAAAAAGAAGCGCCCGACAATAACAAGAATAATAAGGCCGATAATTACAAATAAACGATTTACATTTTTCAATGAATTTACCTCCAATTAAGTTAATACTTTTAATGTAATTTTGGATAAGGCTCACTGGTAAAATTAAAAGCTATGCAAAACAGTTAACCTGTAATTGCATAGCTTTGCATTAATTTGCGTTACCATTTTGATAAGTCAGATAAGTCTTATATAAATCTTACTAAAAACCAAAATATAAGTCTATTTTATTTTCGCTGTTGTTCGTCCACGAAAGAAGAGAGGCTAATCATAATCTTGATAACTGCTAAAAAGAAACGCGTTATCATAATGTGAATGAGTGGGAAATAATTAGGGGGGTAAAAGGATAATATTGTCATATTATGCTATTCTTAAAGCAGGAGGTGTGAATTAATGGACTATACCGAGTTGAAAAAATTTAAAATGCGTTATTTTATTCTGTTTGCGATTTTCTTATTTATAGCGAGTATTGTATTGGTGTTTGCAGTCGATTTCCCGGAAAGTGAGCAATGGATTACATTTATTATGTCCATTTGTTTTTTGGTGTATATTGTATATCAAACAAAGAAATGGAATTTTACGTATAATGAACAGCCAATGAATACAATCATGTCAAAAGGACGCTGGGCAAGGTACTTATCGATAACCACCTGCTTTCAGTTAATTACCGTTGTATTTACAACGATTGTAGTAACACTTCTGTATCTTATGTTTGAAGAACTTTTACAAAACTTATTTTTATTTGATCCGATGATCGATTTGGAAGAAGTGCAGCCATCATTACTCGTTTATATTTTGTTTTTCATTAATATTTGTATTCTCGCACCTATTTATGAGGAACTTTTGTTCAGAGGGATCCTACTTCGTCGCTTTACTTTGAGATGGAGTCCGCAAAAAAGCATTATTATTTCTTCTATAATTTTTGGGATTATTCATCTTAATCCGATTAATGTAGTGTTTGCTTTTGCATTAGGCTGTGTGCTCGGCTATGCGTATTTAAAAACAAAAAATATATTTGTTCCGATGTTATTACATAGTTTCAGTAATTTTCTTGCATTCCTTCAATATGTATATACAAATCAAACGGCCGAACTTGATTTACCTTCGACAGAAGAAGCACAGCGTGAACTGTTAATGAACGGTGTTTTGTTTATAGTATTGGCAGTCGTTATTGTAATTTTGCTTGTTAAATATTATAAGCGCTTCCGCCAATTAAAAAATCCGCCACCGAAAGTCGAGGAGCAAGGAGAACTTGATTCTATTTAAGTAATAATAAACAAAAAACCGCTCATGATGCTTTTATAGTGCAACATGGGCGGTTTTGTATATTTATTAAGATGCCTTAGCTCTTTTTATGCCTACACGTTCAGCATTTGTCCGAACACACCTTGTTTTTCAATAAGCTGCTGGCGCGTTCCTTGTTCGATAATTTTCCCTTGTTTCAGCACGATAACATAATCGACTTTGCGAATTGTATTTAGACGGTGTGCAATTATAAAGCTTGTACGATTTTCCATCAGCTTTTCAAGGGCCTCTTGAATATGGAGCTCAGTCACTGTATCGATACTGCTTGTCGCTTCATCCAATAATAAAATTTTCGGGTCTGCAACGAAGGCACGCGCAATAGAGAGCAGCTGTTTTTGACCTTGAGAGATTTGACTGCCATCCGCGCTTAAAATTGTATCGTATTTATTTGGAAGCTTATCAATAAATGAATGGGCATTTGCTTTTTTCGCTGCCTCATAAATTTCCTCGTCTGTTGCATCAAGTTTCCCGTAGCGTATGTTTTCTTTTATCGTCATTTCAAATAGAAACGGATCCTGTAATACGAATGCCATTTGGCTACGTAGACTGGCTTTGGAAATTTCTTCAATATTCATATCGTCAAAAACGATTTTCCCATCCGTCTTTTCATATAGCCCTGTTAAGAGCTGCATAATCGTCGTTTTACCTGCTCCGGTTTGGCCGATTAACGCAACCGATTGCCCTGCTTTCACCTCAAAAGACACATTCGATAAAGTAGGGGAGGATGCCTGTGAATCATATTGGAACGAAACATTTTGGAAACGGACATTACCGAGTATCTCAACATTTTCCCCAACGGTTTTATCTTCTTTTTCATCCATAATTAAAAAGACACGTTCAGCACCTGCAAGAGCAGATAAGACGGTGTTAAATTGGTTTGCCAAATCATTCAGCGGACGGGTAAACTGACGTGCATATTCTGTGAAAATAATAATTGTCCCGATAGAAATATATCCATAGTAGGCAAAAAGACCACCTGCAAATGCAACAATTGCAAAACTTAAGCTATTTAAGGTGTTCATGACTTTTGGGATGAAGCCGGAATATGTTAATGCCCAAAAGCCGACAGTGCGAATCCGCGTATTTTTTTCATCAAATTGGCGCAGCATTTCGTTTTCTTGAGAGAAGGCTTTAACAACATGCTGACCTGTGATCGATTCTTCAATTAAACCATTCATTTCTCCAATGGCTGCTTGCTGTTGTTTAAATAACAAGCTTGTTCGTTTTGTAATCCAGCGCATGCCGTAAAACATAAGCGGCACAATCAGCATCGTGATGAGCGTTAAAGCAGGACTCAGCCACAGCATGACGGCTACGGTACCCGTCAATGTTAATATACTTGATACGACTTGGATGAAGGCACTGTTTAAGGTTGCACTGATTGTTTCGATATCATTTGTCGCGCGGCTCATTAATTCACCGTGCTTTCTTTTATCGAAAAAGCGAAGAGGTAGCCTGAAAAAATGCCCGTATAACTGTGTACGAATGCGAAAGACCGTTTGCTGAGCGATGCTGACCATCCAGTAATTTTGGAAATAGCTCGCTAAACTGTAGAGCAAATATATGACCGCCAATCCATATAGCCAATATTGCAGTTGGCTTAACGAACTGCCATCAATAAACTGATCGATTAGTCGTCCGATAATAAATGGTCCGATTAATGCGAGTGCAGAGCTTAATACGACGAGAAGCAGCACAGTAATTAGAAGCATTTTTTGCTCGGCAACAAAATCAAGAATACGTTTTAAAGTGTACGTCCAGTTTTGAGCACGTTCGCCTTTCTTCTTTTTTCCGCTTGCATTTTTTATTTGTTCTTTCGTGATGATAGGTTCATAGTTGAAAATCTTCATTCGGCAAGCACCTCCTGCTGTGAAGCCACAATTTTCGCATACAATTCGTTTGTTTCTAATAACTCCTCATGTGTGCCAAAGCCATGAAGTTGACCTTCATCAATAAGTAGTATGCGATCGGCCGTTTGTGCTGTTTGAATTTTTTGTGTGACAACGAGCATTGTTAATGACTCTGAATCGAGCGCTTCCCATAATTTTTGCTCGGTCGCAACATCAAGCGCCGAAGTACTATCATCCAAAATGAGTAATGAAGCTGGCTTCAGCAGGGCACGTGCAATGGCAAGACGTTGTTTTTGGCCACCTGATAAATTTATGCCGCGTTGTCCAATCATTGTCTCGTACTGTTTATCAAAGCTTTCAATGGACTGATGAATTTGTGCTTTTTTCGTCGCTTCAATAATTTGTTCAAGCGATGCTTCATTTTGTCCCCAGCGTAAGTTGTCCACTATCGTCCCTGAAAAAAGAAGTGATTGCTGCGGGACATAAGTAATCGAGCGGCGCAATTGTTGTAACGGGATTTCTTTTATATTGTGACCATTTATATAAATCGCACCACTGTTAGCCTCGTAAAAGTGTTCGATTAACTGTAAAATGGTTGATTTACCTGAGCCAGTTGCGCCCATAATCGCTATTTTTTCGCCACTATGAATTGAAAATGATAGATTCTGAAGCGTATACTGTTCGGTTGTTGGATAACGGAAAGAAACATTATCAAAACGAATCGAGAAGTCTTCAAGAATAGGGGCTTCATTTTTCTCTACTTCCTCAGTTCCTTCGTTAACATTTAAAATTTCCTCAATACGCTCAGCAGAAGCTTTGGCGCGGGCATAGGCAATAATAATAAATGAAAAAATAGAAAATGAAGCTGTCATACGGAATGCATAGTTAATAATTGCAGCTAAGTCCCCAGCAAGAATATCGTTCTCCCGAATCGCATCTGCACCAACCCATATTACAATAAGTAAGCTAATATTCATCACAAATTGAAGGACAGGCAAAGCGATTTCCATAACACGTGTCGCTTTAATCGTATCAAACTTCAAGTTTTCTGCGACCGATAAAAAGCGGCTTTCTTCATACTGTCCCCGCATATATGCTTTGATCAATCTTACAGCTTGCAAACCTTCCTGAAGCTGTCGGTTCACAAAATCAAGTCGATGCTGTACTCGTGCAAATAGCTTGATGCCAATCGATACCATCCATACGAGAAAGATAAGCAAAAAAGGAAAGCTTACACATAAGATCAAGGCAAGTTTTGCATTGATGATAAATGCCATAATGAGCGAACCTATTGTCATTAATGGTGCTTTCATTGCTATTCGTAGCATCATAAAGACAATATTCATTGTTTGCGTTACATCACTCGTTAGCCGGGTAATTAGACCCGATGTCGGAAATGTTAAGTATGTAGCCATTGTCAGCGATTGAATTTTACTATAAAGTGCCTTACGTAAATCGAAGCCGAAGCTATGTGCGACATGTGCGGAGAAGAAGGAGTTTAAAACACCGCTTATAAAGGAAAACAGTGCCAATACAAATAAACAGCCACCCCAGAATGCAACATTGGACAAATTTTCTTCTAATAAACCTTCATTGATCATCTTTGCCATGAAAAGTGGCTGGATCAAGTCGCTTGTCAGCTCTAAAAGCATTAAAAAGAAGGCAATTGCGGCAGGCCATTTATAGCGCCTCATAAATTGGAAAATAGTTTTCATGTGATTACCTCTCATGTTGAATTCTTTAGATTTTAACTTCTGATTTACCTATATAAAAACCAAGCTCTCTAGATTACAGAAGCTTTTAAAATGATTTTTAACAATTCTGTCATATTTGATATCTATTATGCCATTTCATCTAAATGAACTCAATAAAATTATTTCGAGAGTCTAAATAATAAAGAAAAAAAGAGTTGAGCTGAATGCTTTCACATTCAAATCAACTCCTGTTTTCTTAGTCATGCACTAAAGTTTGTGCAATAGCCGGATTTTTTTCAACTTCATGAAGCTTGTTGAATGATGCAATGGCAACTTCAACCATTTCATCTTTTGGCTCTTTTGTCGTTAAAAGCTGCAGCCATAAACCTGGATAACCTAAATAACGTAAACCGGGAATATCACGTACCGCGTTTGTTGCTTGTAATACTTCAAATGAGATGCCGATTACGACTGGGATTAATAGTATACGACTTACAAGACGTACCCATAGAGGATCTACTGGCACAAAGAAGTATGTAAACATGCCGACAATTACTGTGAATAAAATAAAGCTTGAGCCACAACGATAGTGCAGGCGGGATTGCTTTTGTACATTCTCAACCGTCAATTCTAGGCCGGCTTCATAGCAGTTAATTACTTTATGCTCAGCTCCGTGATATTGGAAAACACGTTTAATTAAAGGTGTCATCGTAATAATTTGTAGGTAGGCCAATAATAAAACTAACTTAAAGCCTGTTTCGATAAGAATCTGTACAGTTTTTCCGGGGAACCATGGTTTAAGAAATTCTGCCAGAAACATCGGTACTAATGTAAAGACAAATTTCCCGAATAGAAACGATAATACACCGATAACGGCTACGCCTAAAATCATCATTAACTTCGATGGTTCCTCACCACCGCTTTCTTCTTCTTCACCTGGTGTCACTTCATAGCGGTCTGAAGCAAACTGTAAATGCCGAGATCCAAATCCTGCCGATTCGATTAACGCCACAACACCGCGAACGAATGGAATTTTTTTCAGTTTTTGATATATAGGCTTTTTCTCTTTTTTAACGTGGAAATAATCAATGGAATCATCATTTCGACGAATTGCAGTTACCATATGATCTTGCCCGGTGAACATGACACCTTCTAAAAGTGCTTGCCCACCATATACTGGCGCATTATTACTCACTTGCAGCACACCACTCTCTAATTATATTTCTATTTTTGTACTTTAAAAATAGAAGGGAATCTACCCTTATCCATCTTAAAGTTTCACTTTCATATTGTACTAAATTTTGGTGAAAAGCACTATTGATTCGAATAGTTTTTTTACAAACGGCAATACTGTAAAAAAAAGAGGAGTTTTGATTTGTATGCATTTATTGATTACGGCTATAGTCGCAGCACTTTTAATGACCATCAGTTTAAAAGGTTTGCACTTTTTTAGTCTTATTCCATGGCAACCCGTTTCTTTTCTAAAAAAATATGAATGGTTTGAATGGACTGCCTTTGAACGATGGGCTGTTCTGTTTTTAATCCTGGCAGTATGTGCGTATGTGATTACGTTACTGGCACAGTTTTTGTTTAAGGCGCCACCTTTTTTATTTTCGTTAATTTTAGGGCTGGTTATTGCAGTAATTTTGGAATGGCTGATTTTAGATCTTCCAATTGAATTTTCTTCGGTGAAAAAGTTATCGATTCCCTTTATCATAGTAGTTTTGACGATAATGCGTTTTATTATTGAAACTGCCCAGTATAAGAAGTTATATATATATCGATAGGTGAAAGTATTGATGTCTGAAAAGTCTGTGATAAAATAGGGTCAGTATGAAAAAAGGGGCACACATAGATGAAGCTACTTATTTTAAATGGTCCAAATTTAAATCGCTTAGGGAAGCGTGAGCCGGAAATTTACGGAGCTGAAACATTGGACGATGTAAAGGTGAAATGTGAAAAGCTTGCAAGTTCGTTCAATGCTTCCATCGACTTTCGCCAGTCCAATCATGAAGGGATCCTCATTGACTGGATCCATGAGGCAGCTGACACAGACATAGATGGCATTGTTTTTAATCCTGGTGCATATACACATACAAGTATCGCGCTACGGGATGCGATTGCTTCTGTACATGTACCGGTAATCGAAGTGCATATTTCAAACATTCATGCACGGGAAGCATTCCGTCACGAATCAAAATTGGCGGCACAATGTATAGGGCAAATTTGTGGACTTGGTACATTTGGCTATGAGTTGGCCATCCGCAAGTTTTTACAACAATAAAAAGGGGAATGAGAAATCGTGAAACTAGCAAAATTACGTCAGGCTTTAATTGAGCATAATGTAGATGCTTTATTGATTACAAACGAGTATAACCGTCGCTATATGACAGGTTTTACTGGGACTGCAGGAGTGGCAATTGTCTCGCAAAATGATGCGGTATTTATTACCGATTTCCGATATACGGAGCAGGCTTCCGAGCAGATTAAAGATTTTCGAATTGCTCAGCATACTGGGACAATTTTTGATGAAGTAGCAAAACAAGTAGAGCTAATGGGCGTGAAATCATTGGCATTTGAAAAGGATGCTATACATTTTGGTACATATGAAATATATAAATCTGCAGTGAAAATCGATTTTATCCCAGTTTCAGGCTTAATTGAAAAAATTCGCTTGATTAAGACTGCAGAAGAGATTAATATTATTAAGGTTGCTTGTGAAATTGCGGATAATGCATTTACACATATTTTAAAGTTCATCAAGCCTGGTATAACAGAGCTTGAGGTTTCGAATGAATTAGAATTTTTCATGCGTAAACAAGGTGCTACAAGTTCTTCTTTTGATATTATTGTTGCAAGTGGATTGCGCTCAGCACTGCCACATGGTGTAGCGACAAATAAAATTATTGAAACGGGCGATTTTGTAACCCTTGATTTTGGTGCTTACTATAATGGATACATTTCGGACATAACACGTACAATCGCTGTAGGACAACCTTCAGAGAAGTTGGTAGATATGTACAATGCTGTACTCGAGTCTCAGCTTCTGGCACTTGAAAAAGTGGGTCCAGGCATGACAGGGATCGAAGCAGATGCAGTGGCACGTGATTACTTAAAATCAAAAGGCTTAGGCAGTGCATTTGGTCATTCAACAGGTCATGGTATCGGCTTGGAAGTGCATGAAGGACCTGGGTTATCATTCCGTTCTGAAACTGTGCTGGAGCCGAATATGGTTGTAACAATTGAACCGGGTGTCTACATTCCTGGAATTGGTGGCGTTCGAATTGAGGACGATATTTTAATCACAAAAACGGGTAATGAAGTACTAACACATTCGACAAAAGAATTAATTATTTTATAATTTGGAGGAAACAACTCATGATCTCAGTAAACGATTTCCGTACAGGTCTAACAATTATCGTTGACGGTAACTTATTCCGCGTACTTGAATTCCAACACGTAAAACCAGGTAAAGGTGCTGCATTCGTGCGTTCTAAATTACGTAACTTACGTAATGGTAACGTAACAGAAAAAACATTCCGTGCTGGTGAAAAAGTAGAAAAAGCGATGATCGAAAACCGCAAAATGCAATATTTATATGCACAAGGTGACGAGCACGTATTCATGGACATGGAGTCTTACGATCAAACTACTTTATCTGAAGCACAAATTAAAGAAGAGTTATTCTACTTATTAGAAAATATGGAGCTTCATATCCAATCTTATCAAGGTGAGCTAATCGGTATCGAATTACCGAATACAGTTATTTTAGAAGTAGCTGAAACAGAGCCGGGTATTAAAGGCGATACAGCTTCAGGCGGTACTAAACCAGCTAAAATGGAAACAGGCTTAATGGTAAACGTACCATTCTTCGTTAACCAAGGTGACAAACTAATCATCAACACAACTGAAGGTTCTTACGTTTCACGTGCATAATCTGTACGTATAAGTGAATTCCTGCATTTAAAAGATAGGGATACTGCATTTCTTGCGGTATCCCTATTTTTATTGTGACAATCTATATTATAGGGAATATACATACACCTTCCATTCACTAGAAATTATAGATAATTAAGGGTTAGGTTAGTATAATTAAAGAAAGGAGTGGAACGACTATGAAATCAAAGTTTTCGATTGAAAAGCCAATAATTCAAGCACCGATGGCAGGTATTACAACTCCTGAATTTGTGGCGGCTTGTTGTGAAGTGGGAGTATTAGGTTCGATTGGAGCAGGCTATTTAAATGGCGATGAGACGAAGGAATTCATTAAAAAAGTTAAATCAATAACGAATAAGCCATTTAGTGTAAATTTGTTCATTCAGGAGGAGCCTGGAATTGATGTTACTGTCCTTCAAGATGCACGTTCGGCGTTACAGCCGATTTATGATGAACTGGGAATACCAAATATACAACGCGTTATATCGACAGAAGTTTTCGATGGGCAAGTTCAAGCAATTATTGATGAAGGTGTAAATATAGTATCGTTTACATTTGGCATTCCCGACGAAGATACCATTATGAAATTGAAGTCGCATGATGTGTATTTGATTGGCACAGCAACAACAATCGAAGAAGCTATTGCGGTTGAAAAGGCAGGGCTAGATGCAGTTGTTTTACAGGGCCGGGAAGCAGGCGGTCACCGAGGTTCATTTACCGAGCCTATCGAACTAATTGCTACAGCGGATTTAGTGATGACTGTACGGGAAAAAGTATCGATTCCGATTATTGCTGCAGGGGGCATAATGACAAAAAAGCATGTAAACAGCATGCTTGAAATAGGGGCCTCATTTGTACAAGTTGGAACGGTATTATTGACGGCCCATGAGTGTGGTGCTGCAAAACCCCACAAAAATGCCATTTTGAATTCTCCACAAGAGTCCACAACATTGACTAAGGCATTTACA
This sequence comes from Solibacillus ferritrahens, assembly GCF_037027585.1. Classification (NCBI taxonomy): domain Bacteria; kingdom Bacillati; phylum Bacillota; class Bacilli; order Caryophanales; family Caryophanaceae; genus Solibacillus; species Solibacillus ferritrahens. The sequence continues at coordinate 47,152 of NZ_JAXCLE010000015.1, forward strand.
GGAAAATATGCACGTGGTCTTAAAAATAAATTTACCGAGCAGTTAAAGGATGCTATAGTTGCACCTTATCCAATCCAGCATTATTTAACATTACATATTCGGAAAGAGAGTGCTAATCAAAATAAGCCCGAATACATGTCCTTATGGATGGGGGAAAATAGCTATTTGGCTAAAGAAGGATCGATAAAAGAGATTATCGGGCAGTTATATCATTAATGGAAAAATCACCGATGAGGAAGGATAAAAACTTTCTCATCGGTATTTTTTGTGCTTATTTCGTTATGAATTGCATATAGTTTCGTTAAGGAAGGAGGGCTTTATTGGAATTACAAGATGTGCTTCGTGTTGCAGGGGTTGGGTTGATTATTGCACTTCTTCATTTATTTTTCGAACATTTAGGAAAAAAAGAGTTTTCATTTTTCTTATTCTTTATTGCGTATTTATATATGACGATTGAATTAATCCGATTTTTGCGCTTGTTCTTTCAAGAGATTGTCATATTTTTTCAATGGTTGACAGCAGTCTAGCTAAATGATTGCCTTATTTGCTAGTGTCATTTACTTAGTTCTGTTTTTATTTTTAAAACAGACAATGGACAAGTTGCACTCGATTATTGTCGTCATCGCTTTTTTTATTTTTTTCCAATTTATTATTCGCGAACAATTAATTCCACTTTGGCAGCGACTGGCCGTTATTTTTAACAGTGTTCCATATAGTAAGGGGCTATTGTTTACGGCATTGCTTTTCCTAATGAATGAGTTGATCTGCCAGCTATTGGAGCAATATGAGTATGATGCATTTGCGACGCTGGTTACATTGTCCATACGTATGACAGCAGTTTTATATTGGATCAATCTATTGCAACCTAAGTTTCAGGTGTTAATCCAACTATTAGAAAGGCTACAGTAATGGAGACGTTCTTTTCAATCTTTACCGAGCCGTTTCAATCTTTGTTATTTTCATTATTGCTCGTTGCAATTTACATTTTATTGTATTTGCTGTTAATTGCCCTAGTGCCGAGTGAAGCCGTGTTAATAGAACAGCTATTTATACTGCTTTTCATCGTTGTATTTGCACAAAATGTAGTCGATGCTTTTGTCGTATTATATGAGTTGATTGCATTGCTTCAAAATTTTTTCATGGCTATATTACCGATTATGACGTTCATGCTGTTGACAATTCAAACTGTTTTTACAGCAATCGCCTGGAATCCTATTATCATTATATTTGTTCAAGTTATTTTATTTGTCAGTACGAACATATTAATACCAGCCCTTGTCCTCGCCTTAGTTTTCGATGTATGTACGAAAATATATCCTGCAATTTCCTTTACTAAAGCTGCAGACCTTATTCGCTCTTCCATATTGAGCGTCATGATTGCTTCTGTTGTGGCTCTCACATCTATTCTTACATTATCCGGTATTGCATTTATCCAATTAAACGATGCATTGAAATCTCCTATAAAAAAACTAATAGAACAAAACATTCCGTTAATCGGAAGTCTGATTGTTGAAGGATTGTCCTTTTTCCAAAAAACCCAATCAACTGTTTCGACTTTTATTGGATTATCCTTTTTAACAATCGTTTGGGGGGCGGCCTTTTATCCTGCAACTGTATTGCTCTTACATGCCTTGCTTTTTAAAATCATGGGTGCAGTTACCGAGCCTTTTACGAATATGCGCTTAAGCAGTTTGTTTGATGATGTCGGGAAGACGCTGTTTGTTTTATGCGCAGTCGCTTTTTTACTCGGCTTTGCGATTATGTTTATCGTGCTATTATTTATTTTCTTTATGCAGATGTCCATAGGAGGAAAAACGTGATTCAATTATTTCTATTTATTTTGCTGGGGAGCAGTTTGCTTGTGTTTGCAGATGAAAAGCAGTGGCACGTCTATGTGAAGCTTGCCCTATATTTATTTGTTACAAGCACAATTCTTTCATTCTTTGCATAACCGTGTTCTTTCGTTCATACATTATTTTGAATTCTAGTAGAGAAGGGGGCGCATACGCTTAATAATGTGGAAAAGAAACAAGCGAATCGTCCTATCGTTTTAATCTTTATTGCCGTTGTATTTATTCTTAGTTTATTCTTTCTTCTACCACAATCAGAGAAAGGGGAAAAAAATCGCTCAAATGAAGAACAGCTTGCAAATTTATTAAGTGAGATTCATTCAGTCGGACAAGTACAGGTATATTTTCACTATGATCAACAAAGGGAACAACAGTTTTTAGCTGTGACACAACAAGAACAACTATCAGGTGTCATTATTGTGGCACAAGGAGCAAACAGGGCCGATGTGAAAATCATGCTAAAGGAAACGGTAGGGCATGTTCTTCAAATTCCGGCGCATCGTATTCAAGTTGTACCAATGCAAATTAAGGAGGAAAATAAGTGAAAGTGAAAAAGCGAACAGTATGGTTTTTAACATTAGTAAGCCTAGTTGCGGTAATTTCTGTATTCTACATTTTTGAAGACAATACACCGAATATTTTATCGATTTTTTCCGATGAAGCTATTAATGAAACGGATATTTTAGGAGTTAACCAAAATCTAACTCAACCAGTTAATTCAGAAAGTGATTTATTCCAGGAAGTGCGCCTAGAGCAAGCAAACAAACGAAGCCAATTGAAAGCGCAATTAACACAAAAGATTGCATCCGATGAATACAGCGCGGAAGAAAAGAATACGGCATTCAATGAAATGGACGAACTTATTAAACTAGAGTCTTCAGAGGCAATGTTGGAAATGCTTATTAAATCAATCGGCTATTCCGATGCACTTGTCCGAATTGACGATGAAAAAGTAATGGTAACGGTTATGTCTGATGAGATATCAAACAAGCAGGCAAGTGAAATTATGTATATCGTTCGTTCTGAATTTAATGACTATGTAAACGTACAAGTAAAGTTTGAACCTTTTAATTAACCGCTCGTCCTATTAAAGTGAATAACAGAGCTGTGTTATATAGCAGATGATTATTTATTTCTTTGTTTTAATATACATTTGTTCTGTTTTATGCCTATTTTTATGTAATTTAAAATAAAGTATTTCAAAATAGTCGGAAAAATTATAAAATAGGGTTTGTATTGTTATTACTTTTTTAAAGGGAGAGTTAAGAATGTTCAAAGTTCAAGAAATCCGAGAAATTATTAAATTAGTAGATGCATCATCTATCGACGAGTTTGTTTATGAAGCGGACGGCGCAAAGGTTAAATTAAAGAAAAAGAATGGTGTAACAGAAGTAGTAGCTCCTAAAAAGGTAGAGGAGGCACCAGTAGCGCAAGTTGCAGCACCTGCTCCAACAGCGGTAGCTTCAATCCCAGCACCGGCTCCAAAAGTAGAAACTCCAGCACCAGTGGAAAACGCAGCTGATTTACATAAAATCACTTCTCCAATGGTCGGAACTTTCTATCAATCTCCAAACCCTGAAGCAGCACCTTACGTAAAAGTAGGCGACAAAGTAGGCGATGAGTCAATCGTATGTATCGTAGAAGCAATGAAGTTATTCAACGAAATCGAAGCTGAAATTAAAGGGGAAATTGTAGAAATTTTAGTACAAGACGGCCAATTAGTAGAGTATGGTCAACCTTTATTCCTAGTAAAAGCTGAATAAGGAGCGTAACTATCAATGAAAAAAGTATTAATCGCAAACCGTGGCGAAATTGCGGTACGTATTATCCGTGCATGTAAAGAGCTTGGTATTCAAACAGTTGCAGTATATTCGGAAGCTGACGCGGATGCGTTACACGTAAAGTTAGCGGATGAAGCATATTGCATCGGTCCTAAATTATCGAAAGATTCGTATTTAAGTTTCCCGGCTGTTTTAGGGGTAGCACAAAAAACAGGTGCTGACGGAATCCATCCTGGATATGGCTTCTTGGCGGAAAACGCAGCATTTGCAGAGGCTTGTGAAAACGCGGGTATTAAATTTATCGGTCCTTCTTCGGATGCGATTAAAATTATGGGGATTAAGGACGTTGCCCGTGACACGATGGAAGCGGCAAACGTTCCTTTAGTTCCTGGTACTGGCATTGTGCCGGATATCGAAACAGGTAAACAATGGGCAGCGAAAATCGGTTACCCAGTCATCATTAAAGCAACTGCTGGTGGTGGTGGTAAAGGAATCCGTGTAGCACGCACTGAAGAGGATCTTGTAAAAGGTATTGAGATTACTCAAAAAGAAGCCGCTGCAGCATTCGGTAACCCTGGTGTTTATTTGGAAAAATTCATTGAGTACTTCCGTCACTGTGAAATTCAAGTATTAGCAGACAGCTTTGGCAATGTTGTTCATCTTGGTGAGCGCGACTGTACGGTACAACGCCGTATGCAAAAGCTAGTTGAGGAAGCGCCATCACCGGCACTATCTGAAGAGCGTCGTGCACAAATGGGTGAAGCAGCTGTGAAAGCAGCGCTTGCTTGTAACTATGAAGGTGCGGGTACAATCGAGTTCATCTATGATTACCAAGAAGATAAATTCTACTTCATGGAAATGAACACACGTATCCAAGTTGAGCATCCTGTAACAGAAATGATCACAGGTGTAGACTTAGTACAGCAACAATTAAAAATCGCTTCTGGCGAAAAGCTGCCATTCAAGCAAGAAGACATTAAAATCAACGGTTGGGCAATTGAGTGCCGCATTAACGCTGAAAACGCATACAAAAACTTCATGCCTTCAGCAGGTACGGTAGAAACGTATGTTGTTCCAGGCGGATATGGTGTTCGTATTGATTCTGCTGTATATGCAGGCTATACAATCCCGCCATATTACGATTCAATGGTAGCAAAACTGATTGTACATGCTGACACGCGTGAGGAAGCAATCGCTAAAATGGATCGTGCTTTATCAGAGTTCGAAGTAGCTGGACCTGGAATTAACACAACAATTCCATTCCACCAAGCTTTAATGAACAACGACGTATTCAAATCAGCGAAATTCAACACGAAGTTCCTTGAAGAGAATGATATTTTAGGCGTGAATGTGAAGTCTTAATCGCTTTAAATAAAAAAATACAAGCGTTGTAAATTTTAGAATTAAAATTTACAACGCTTTTTTCATTTACCTAATAGAGGATACTACGAATGATTGTTTGAAAAACAGGGAACAATAGATAAATGCAGTCTATTCAAGATTTCTCTTATATAAATTTCTGATTATATAGAAAATTAAAACATATACTAAATTTATGTAAAATGATTGCATTTCGCTCTATAAACGAATATTATATATAAGTTGTTTAAAAATGTTCGTGTTTGAAAGAAGGTTATGCAAATGTTTCAATTAAAAGAAAATGGAACGACAGTTAAGCGTGAATTATTTGCGGGTTTAACTACATTTTTAACGATGGCTTATGTCATCATTGTAAACCCAATTATTTTATCAGGTGCTGGTGTTCCGGTTGATCAAGTGTTTATGGCAACAATTATCGCAGCAGTTATCGGGACAGGCTGGATGGCGCTTTGTGCGAACTATCCGATCGCCGTTGCTCCGGGTATGGGATTAAACGCATATTTTACTTATACTGTTGTATTAGCCTCAAATGGTGAGATTACTTATACTACTGCCTTTTCAGCAGTATTTATTGCAGGTATTTTATTTATTATTATTAGTTTAACGCCATTCCGTGAGATGCTGATAAAAGCCATTCCGGAAAACCTTAAGTTGGCGATTACAGCAGGGATTGGCTTATTTATTGCTTTCATCGGGCTTCGTATGTCTGAAATTGTCGTGGCGGATACTTCCAATTTAGTCAAGTTTGGAGATATTACGGAACCGGCACCTTTACTTACATTTATCGGGTTGTTCATAACGGTCGCATTAATGGCACGTAAAGTAAACGGGGCAATTTTTATCGGTATGATTGTGACCGCTGTTATTGCGATGTTCACTGGACAGCTTTCGATTGATAAAGTAGTAGCGCTACCGCATCTTCCGGAAGGCTTAATTGTATTTAATCCGATTACAGCGATTCAGGAAGTTATAGAATATGGTTTATATGGTGTTATTTTTTCATTCATTTTAGTTACATTATTTGATACGACAGGTACATTAATCGGAGTATCAAAGCAGGCAGGATTATTGAAGGATGGAAAATTACCTCGTGCACGTAAAGCACTTATTTCCGATTCACTTGCAACCACTGCTGGTGCGATGTTTGGGACAAGTCCTTCAACAGCATATTTAGAATCCGGCTCTGGTGTAGCGGTAGGTGGACGTACAGGTTTAACTGCATTAACAGTTGCTGTGCTATTCATCTTTGCTTCATTTTTCGGACCTCTTGTTGGCTCCTTATCAGTTGTAGCGGCGATTACGTCACCGGCACTGATTATTGTAGGGAGTTTAATGATTAGTGTTGTAAAGCACATAAATTGGGATGAAATGGAAGATGCGTTTCCTGCATTTTTAGTTATTTTATCGATGCCGTTAACTTCAAGCATTTCAACAGGGATTGCTTTAGGATTTATCAGTTATCCACTTATTATGCTGATTAAAGGTCGCGGGCGTGCAGTACATCCGCTTGTTTATATATTTGCGGTTTTATTTGTATTACAGTTAGCTTATTTACCACATTAAATTAAGAAAAGTGTTGTTTCTTTTTGAAACAACACTTTTTTTGTTTTTAAATTCCAATTTTAACCATGTTTTAATTGGATTTATTTCACTTTAAATTAAGTACATTTTTTTTACGTTTCTCTAAATACTAATGAAGAGTAAAACAATGAAGGAAGTGATAATGTGACGAGAAAAAGAATTAAAAGAATCGCCTTTATTTTATTTTTAGTTCTTTTATTTTTATTTGCGGCATTCTATGTTTTCCATAGTCTCGGGGCAACGAATGCAAAATCTTTAGAAAAAGGACGCCAGTATTATGAAGAGACAGGACATATTATTTGGGATATAAAAACAGACGAAAAAGTTGTAGCACTTACATTTGATGATGGGCCGCACCCAAAGTATACAGAGCAGATCTTGGATTTGCTCGAACAATATGAAGCAAAGGGAACTTTTTTCATCGTGGGACAGCACGCTGAGAAAAGTCCCGAAGTTGTGCTTCGTATGTCTGAAGATGGACATGAAATTGCAAATCACACATATACCCATCCGAATACAAAATCAGTCTCCCACATCTTAGAGGAAATTGACCAAACGTCGGATGTTATTTTTAGCATAACGGGGGAAAAGCCATATTTATTTCGACCAGTTGAAGGATACTATACGGAGCCTATTGTAAATGAGGTTGTGAAAAAAGGCTACAAAATTGTAATGTGGTCCTGGCATCAGGATACAGAAGACTGGAAAGAACCAGGTGTAAACAAAATTGTCACTACAGTATTAAATGGGCTGAAAAATGGGGATGTCATATTGTTTCATGATGGTGGTGGGAATCGAGAGCAAACGGTAAAAGCAATGGAAAAAATCTTGCCAGAGCTTAAAAAAGAAGGATATAAATTTATTACGATCTCCCAAATGATTCATTTACAAAATGAAGAAAAGCATCATGTCGTAGAGGAGTGAGGGAGCTATGAACCGACTTGCAATAATCATTACAACTGCCTTTTTATGGGTATTTATACCGATTGCAGAAGCTTCGGAATCCGAGAGTCCCCCGACGAAAGAGCAATTAGTACAAAAAAGAATGAGCTATTATATGAAACATGAAAATGTATTGATGCCATGGTATTATTTAGCGGCTGTTGACCAATTTGAGCGCAATATCCAAGAGGTCCGTACGGATATACCAAAACGCGAATCAGTAATCGCTATACAATTTTCAGATGAGTTTTGGTCTGGGGCATTAAATCCGTCAGAAAATGATAAATCTCCACTTTCCATTGCCTATTTTAATGGGTTGGGCATCGATGGCGACGGGGATGGCATTGCCGATAAAACGAATGATGAAGATGTATTGCTATCGATGGCCAACTATTTAAGACAGTATGGCTATGGTGAAGACAATTTTAAGTTAGCATTATGGGATTACTATAAAAACGAAATATCTGTCAATCAAATAGTCGCGATAGCCAAATTATATGAGAAGTTTAGAACAATTGAACTGGACCAGCATACGTTTCCGATTGTAATTGGAGCTGACTATAGCTATAGCGGTACATGGGGAGCCAATCGTGGATGGGGTGGAAGGAGAAACCATGAAGGAACAGATATATATGCTCCTTACAATACACCCGTACTTTCCACTTCTTATGGTGTAGTAGAAGTAATGGGATGGAATCAATTTGGTGGGTGGCGTATTGGAATACGAGATAATCATAACTCCTACCACTATTATGCTCACCTAGCTTATTTTGAAAAAGGCTTACAAGAGGGCGATATTGTAAAGACAGGACAAGTTATAGGGTATGTTGGAAGTACTGGGTACGGAAAGGAGGGGACAGCAGGGAAATTTCCGCCGCATCTCCATTATGGAATTTATAAATTCAATGGACGGACAGAATGGGCGTTTGATCCTTATCCTGCCCTTACCAGATGGGAAATAGAAGCGAAGAACGCGAAAAAATAAAGTGGTTAAATTCATTATACTTATCATCTATCCCCTTCCTTACCTATAAAAGTAACGGTACTAAAAAAAAAATTCTGAATAGACTAGACAATCTTTGCTTTTATAGATAGGGGAAATAAAATGAAAACATGGGTTATTTATTTTTTTATAAGTGTCTGCATTTTATCGGGTTGTCAACAGAATTTGAGGGTAACGGACGAAGGGAATGCTGAAATGGATGAACAAGTTTTGGACGTCGTTTCAGATAATCTAACTTCTACTTCAGAAGTCGCCATTTCGGAGCAACAGTTCATCTACCCAGTCGTTATTACCTTAATTGATCCGAGAACTTTACAGATTGTTAAAACCTTTTCTCCGCAATTAATGGGGTTTGGTGTGGATGACAAATTGTACAAATCAAAGGTCGAAGAAATAGCAAGGGAATTAGCTAGAGGAACTAAGGATATCCCTGGCTATGATCAACAAATGGAATTGGATAGAGTGGACGCTAATGGTGAGATTATTAAGGGGAATCCAGGAATCCTTTTAAAGGAAAGTGAATTAGTGGAAAAAGTAATTGCTGCTTCATATAAAGGTGAAGACATTTTTTTACCTTTATACTTGCTGGAAAGTAATTATAATGCTGAGGACATCCCTTCAATGAATGATGTTACAGTTGCTTCATATACTACATATTTCTCTTCTTCTGAAACAGGAAGAAGCAGAAATATCGAGCTTTCAGCAATTGCACTCAATAATATAGTAGTGGGTGATGGAGACACTTTTTCATTCAATACAATGGTTGGTGAACGATCGGTGTCAAAAGGCTACCAACCAGCCCCAGAAATAATTAATAAGCAGCTAGTAATGGGTATTGGTGGAGGTATTTGCCAAACATCTTCCACATTATTTAATGCAGTGGATCAACTTGGAGTTAAAATGAAGGAAAGGCACCATCATTCTCTAAACATCGGCTATGTGCCAACTGGCAGAGATGCAACGGTTTCATATGGCACATTGGATTTTAAATTCCAGAATAATAGCGGGGTGCCGTTCTTAATTAGAACTTTTTATTCGAAGAACACACTCACCATTGAATTACGGACTACACATCAATATAAGGATGTATTAAAAAAGTCTTAAAATATGGGCTGCTCTCGATTGAGAGTGGCTTTTTAAATTGACGGTGTACCTTGATGGAAAAACATGCGCCATATCCCATTTTCGTTGCGCCAAAGTGAGCTACGGTTTTGTTGTTTACCATTTGTTAAATTCGTTGTAATGAACCTTGTTTGAACAATATCGTCTGCAAGTAGTAGCGCTTCAAAGTCTGTGACGTCATAATAGACTTTGTCAAAGCCTTGTTCGGTTACATTTTCAAGTAGGAAATTTTTATCCATAATGCCTCCAGAGGAACCAAATTCTTTAAAATCTTCGCTTAAATAAGCTGTAAAATCACGCTTACGGTAAAGCATGAGTTGTTGTTCTAACTGTAAAAACTGTTCCTTTAATGATTTCATAACGATTCCTCCGTTTTAATGCTGAATAGTTGAGCATATTGTTTGTAAGGAAAATAATACAAACTTAAAAGCCAAAAATCAAGATGATGCAGTATAGAACGAATGAATATTCGGAATTTTCATTGGGTTAGTCAAACCATTTCAATACATGGTATGATTTTGATTTAAAGTTGTAAAGAAGGTGAAGCTATGTGGGAATCAATTAAATGGTTAATACCGTCTGTTACTGTGCCTACATTACCAGATGCATTAGCTGCTGCTGCGATATTAATCGTTGGTTTACTTATCATCCGATTAATTATTCGCCCGCTTCTATTTAAAATAGCGGATTTGTTAAATAAGAAAAATCATCCGGTAATGAGTGATATTGCAAAAAGTGTTTATCCATCAATCCGCAATGCGCTTATTTTCAGTTTAATTGTAATAGCAGTATCTCTTTTAGTGGAAGTGTGGCTATTTGACAATGAAAAGCTAAGTATTTATATTGATTCGGTTTATGTGTTTTTTGCATTTAATGCACTTTATGATGTACTGAGTTTTTATTTGAAAAATCCCCATCGATTTGAAACAGGGAAAGATCAGGATATTTTGACTCCATTTTTCTTACGGATTAGTAAAGTTGCTGTAATGACAATTGCGATGTTTACAATTGCTTCATTGTGGAATTTTAATTTAAATGGGTTTTTAACAGCACTTGGATTAACAGGGGTAGCGCTGGCTTTTGGTATTCGTGATACACTGGCTCATATTTTCGGCGGGATGAGTGTTGCGCTTGATAAACCATTTCAAGTTGGCGATTGGGTAATGTCCAGTGACGAAAAAATTGATGGGACAATTGAAGATATTAATTTACGAAGTACCCTTATCCAGACGTCTGATAAAGGGTTGGTCTATGTACCGAACTCCTATTTGGTGAATCGACCTATCTACAATTTATCAAAGCGCACACAGCGGAAAGTGGAGCATTATTTGTTTCTTTCAAATGATAATAGTGAAGAGGCAATCGTGAAGTTCATTGAAAGATTACGCAAGCAGATTTCACTGCATCCGAAGACGTCAAAAAATGTTATCCATGTAGCGTTGGATGAGCTTAGACCAAATAGTTGTCGCATTCTTATTCGTTATTTTGTCGATACAAACGACTCGGATATTATGCTGAAGGTACGACAGGATATACTATTTGCTGCAAAGCATTATTGCGAGGCAAACGACGTAAAACTAGTGGACCCAAATCAAGGGCAATTTGTTTGGAATGACGGATAATAAACGTTCCTGTTAGAAAAGTGGCGTAACCATTCTACATGAAGTGTATAATTGTAGTATACTGAACATAAGGATTTAAAGTAAAAGCGTTAGAAATCCATTAGTTTACATAAGAGAGGATGTATCACAAATGGCTGAGAAACAACATGTAGCATTTGTTCAACCTACACCAGTTGGCAAAGAAGAGCTAGGAAAGATTGAAGTAGCGCCAGAAGTAATTGAAGTAATTGCAGGTATTGCTGCAACAGAAGTAGAAGGAATTGCAGCAACTCGCGGAAATTTCGCGTCAGGTGTTGCCGAGCGCTTCGGTAAAAAAGTACATTCAAAAGGCATAAAATCGGCTATGTCGGAAGAGGGCAATATTGTCATTGATGTCTTCTGTACAGTGAAATATGGCTTTGCGATTCCAAAGGTAGCAAAAGAAGTACAAACAACAATTCGTCAAGCTATTCTAAATATGACAGCTATCGAAACGAGTGAAGTAAATATCCATATTACGGGTATTCAGTTTGAAAATTCAAAAGACGCAGAATAATAATATGAACCATGTGACCGAGCTTATTTTCCAATAAAGCTCGGTTTTTTGTTGGGCACGTTCTAAATATGCACAGTTGAATCCTTTTTTTCTTGCATTTATGAATTTAAGTTTTGGAACAGGGTGAAAATAGGGTATAGAATAACAGTTTTGTATAGTAAGGAGGAAACGTACGTTATGGGAAACTTTTCTGCAACAGCCAGAGAACGAATGAAAAAAGTATTCCAAGAAGAAACGTTTGATCTTTTTGTGATTGGAGGCGGCATTACAGGAGCGGGTATTGCGCTTGATGCTGCAACAAGAGGATTGAAGGTAGGATTGGCAGAAATGCAGGATTTTGCAGAAGGAACGAGCAGTCGTTCAACGAAGCTTGTACATGGCGGATTGCGCTATTTAAAGCAATTTGAAATCAAAGAGGTCGCACAATTAGGACGTGAAAGAGCGATTGTTTATGAGAATGGACCACATGTTACGACCCCTGTATGGATGCTACTTCCGTTTCATAAAGGAGGGACGTTTGGTACGTTCTCGACGGCGCTTGGTTTGAAAGTGTATGACATTTTAGCGAGCGTTAAAAAGGATGAAAGAAGATTCATGTTATCTGCCGATGAGACGATTGCACGTGAACCACTTATTAAAAAGGATGGATTGGTTGGAGGTGGTGTCTATGTCGAATATCGAACAGATGATTCCCGTCTCACAATTGAAGTAATGAAAGCAGCTGCTGCTAATGGAGCATTTGCATTGAATTATTTGAAAGTGGTTGGATTTGAATCAAATAATTTAGCCTTTTCCACAGTAAAGGTGGAAGATCAATTAACGGGTGAACAATATACCATTAAAGCAAAAAAAGTTGTGAATGCTGCCGGTCCTTGGGTTGATGACGTACGAAAATTGGATGGGGAGTTCAACAATAAACACCTTATTTTATCGAAGGGTGTTCATCTTGTCTTTGATGAGGACGATTTCCCATTACAGCAGGCCATTTATTTTGATACAGAAAAAGACGGGCGAATGATTTTTGCGATTCCTCGAGATGGAAAAACTTATGTAGGGACAACGGATACTTTTTATGATGGTGATCCAAAGAATATGGATATTACAAAAGAAGACCGTCAATATATTTTGGATGCGATTCATTATATGTTCCCGCAACTGCAAATAACAGAAGAGAAAATAGAGTCCGCTTGGGCAGGTGTCCGACCACTCATTCATGAAGAAGGGAAAGCACCCTCGGAAATTTCGAGGAAAGACGAAATATGGCAGTCTGAAAATGGGCTTATTACGATTGCAGGAGGAAAACTGACAGGGTACCGGAAAATGGCTGAAAAAATTGTGGACTTAGTTGTTTCGCAATTAAATGAGGAATATCAGCAATCATACGGGAAATCCATTACGAAACATCTACCTATTTCAGGCGGGGATATGAGTGGTTCTAAATATTTTGAACGATTCGTCAGTAAGCGTACTATAATTGGACAGCAATTCGGTTTAACCGAAGATCAAAGTCGTTATTTGGCGAAGTTTTACGGAACGAATGTTGACAAAGTATTTAATTATATTTCACAGGCAAAAGGAGATTTACCGCCTATTATATATGGTCAGCTTTATTATGCAATGAATGAAGAATGTGCATGTACCCCGACAGACTTTTTTATTCGCAGAACGGGTGCGCTATTATTTAATATTGATTTGGTAAGACGGTATAAAGAAACAGTAATAAAGGAAATGGCAGAATATTTGAACTGGACAGAAAATCAAAAGATGTATCAAAAACAACAACTCGAAAACGAACTAAAAAACGTAACAATATCCAATAAATAGAGGTGGAGTCCATGTCGACTTTTTTAGCTGAACTTGTAGGTACGATGATATTAATTGTATTAGGTGGTGGAGTTGTCGCCGGCTCTTTGTTAAAATTTTCTAAAGCCGAAAATGGAGGCTGGGTCCTCATTACGATTGCCTGGGGTTTTGCCGTGGCAATCGCAGCATACACTGTAGGAGGAATCAGTGGCGCTCATATCAATCCGGCCTTGACCATTGCGTTCGCAACAATTGGTGATTTACCATGGGTAGAAGTTCCAATGTATATACTAGCCCAACTTATAGGAGCTATTATTGGGGCAGTGATCGTGTACCTTGCGTATTTGCCTCATTGGTCCAAAACTGACGATGCAGATGCTAAACTGTCCGTATTTGCAACAATGCCCGCTATTCGTCATCCCCTGTCAAATCTCGTTACGGAAATGATCGGTACGTTCGTATTATTGTTAGGAATTTTGGCACTCGGGGGCAATTCACTGGTAGATGGGATTAATCCACTCCTTGTTGGGATAATTGTTATGGCGATTGGTATGAGTTTAGGTGGACCTACTGGATATGCGATAAATCCAGCGCGCGATTTAGGTCCTCGTATTGCCCATTTTTTATTGCCTATTCCAAATAAGAGAGATTCAGATTGGTCGTATGCTTTTGTACCGATTTTCGGTCCGATTATAGGAGGGGTAACAGGGGCATTATTTTATAAACAATTCTTTTTAAATGAAGGTACAATGACATTTTGGCTATTTGCTGCATTATTTATTGTCATTTGTATTGCAGCAATTATTACACAACCGAAATCCGCTACAAAGGAGATTACATGATGGAAAAATATATTATGGCATTGGATCAAGGTACGACAAGCTCGCGTGCTATTTTATTCAACAAAAAAGGCGATGTTGTTCATGTAGCACAACAGGAATTCAGGCAGTACTTTCCAAAATCAGGGTGGGTTGAACATAATGCAAAGGAAATATGGAGTTCAATCTTAGCGGTAATTGCAAAAGTGCTTTCCGAAAACAATATAAAGTCAACGCAAATTGAAGGTGTAGGAATTACGAACCAACGTGAGACGACCGTTGTATGGGATAAACATACAGGGGAACCTGTCTATAATGCGATTGTGTGGCAATCACGTCAAACAGTAGGAATATGCGATGAATTACGAGAAGCCGGATACGATGAATTGTTCCGCGATAAGACAGGACTTCTTTTGGATGCGTATTTTTCCGGAACAAAAGTTAAATGGATTCTCGATAATGTAGAAGGTGCAAGAGAAAAAGCAGAAGCGGGCGACCTATTATTCGGTACGATTGATACGTGGATTATATGGCAACTAACAGAAGGGGCAGTGCATGTTACGGACTATTCAAATGCATCCCGTACGTTAATGTACAATATTTATGAACTTAAGTGGGATGATCAGCTACTTGAAATACTAGGTATACCTCATTCTATGTTGCCTGAAGTCAAACCATCATCTGAAGTGTATGGAGTAATTTCCGGTAATCACTTCTTCGGTCATCAAGTACCGATCGCAGGTATAGCAGGTGATCAGCAGGCGGCTTTATTTGGCCAAGCTTGCTATGAAAAGGGAATGGTTAAAAACACGTATGGAACTGGGTGCTTTATGCTTATAAATACCGGGGAAGAAGCGGTGAAATCTGAGCATGGTTTACTAACAACGATTGCTTGGGGCTACGATGGAAAAGTAACATATGCATTGGAGGGGAGTATTTTCGTAGCCGGGTCAGCCATCCAATGGTTGCGAGATGGTCTCCGAATGTTTAGGAAATCTGCTGAAAGTGAGGAATACGCCAAACGTGTGGAAGATACAGAAGGTGTCTATGTCGTGCCCGCTTTTGTAGGATTGGGAACCCCGTATTGGGATAGCGAAGTGCGCGGAGCTGTATTTGGGTTGACTCGTGGAACATCAAAGGAACATTTCATCCGTGCGACATTGGAATCGCTTGCTTACCAGACACGAGATGTACTGGCGGCTATGGAATCAGACTCTAAGATCAATTTGAAAACATTGCGAGTTGATGGCGGCGCGGTGATGAATGACTTTTTAATGCAGTTCCAATCAGATATACTCAATGTACCAGTTGAACGTCCTTCAATTAACGAAACTACCGCACTTGGCGCAGCTTATTTAGCTGGCTTAGCTGTTGGGTTCTGGAAAGATATTGACGAGGTTCAAAAGCACTGGCAGCTCGATCGCCAATTTGAACCAGAAATGGATGAACAAAGACGGGAAAAGTTATTTACAGGCTGGCATAAGGCAGTAAAGGCTGCACAGGCGTTTAAATAAGGAACTGACTTTCTATTTCCTTTTTGGAATTATGCTATAATATGTCGTAGTCTAGTTGAGGAGTTAATAAATATGAGCAAAGATTATATTCGTATGGCAAATGAAGAAGATTTAACATTAATTACTGCCTACTTTAAGCAAGCATTAGCGCATTACGAAGAAGTAGGAGAGTTAATGGCGATGCAGGACATCCGGTATTTCCTGGAAAACATGGAGCATTTTCAGTTCTTTGTGTTAAAGGAAACGACAGAACAAATAACGTACCTTTTTGAATTCCCGGGTTCCGAAAATGACAAGCGTGAAACAGGTACACTGATGATCCCACTTCAGAACAATTAGTTATCGGTTCTAAAATTTCTTATAAAAAGTATAGGAACGGCATGTTGTTTTTACTTAAACATGTCGTTTTTTTAGCGCAAATTTCACCATTTTAAGATAGTTTACGCAAATCTCTTTTTACAGCCAAAAATTTTCAGTCAAACTGTGCTACGCCTTGCAAAATATGCTATGATAACAAGTAATGCTACTTATGAAGGAGAGCTTTAATTTATGAAACGAACAGAGGCGCGCCAAAAAGCGTTGCAAGCTTTGTTTCAGTTAGACAGCACAGAACTTTCAATAGAAGAGGCGATTGGTCATGTTCTTGAAGAAGAACAAAAATCGAATGCCTTTTTGGAACAATTAGTTCGTGGGACAACTGAAAACTTGGAAGCAATTGACGCAGCGCTAGAAAAAAACCTTGAAAAATGGACGATTAGTCGTCTACCGAAAATTGAGAGAACTGTACTACGTTTAGCTGTATACGAATTGTTGTATGAGGCAGAAACACCAAACAAAGTTGTAATGAATGAAGCAATTGAGCTTTGCAAAACATTCAGTGACGAAAAATCAAGCAAGTTCGTCAATGGTGTACTTTCGAAATTTACTGAGCAATAAATCAATAAATGTATTCAAATCTATAAAGATTAATATATGAGATTTAAATTGGTTGGTTGTCAATAATTTTGGTAACCTTCCAAATTGTCGTGATCACTGGAAGGAGTAACAACATGTCAAGTATAATTATCAATGGTAAAGAAATCGGTCAGGAAATTCGCACAGGAGTTGCTACACGTGTCCAAGAACTTAAAGCGAAAGGAATAACACCTGGATTGGCAGTTATTTTAGTGGGGGATAACCCGGCTTCAAAGACATATGTTGCCAACAAGCAAAAGTCTTGTGAACAAATTGGTATGTTTTCAGAACTAATCAAACTCCCGGAAGATATTTCCGAACAAGCTTTACTAGAACAAATTCGTGAATTAAACAATCGTAAAGATATTCACGGTATTCTTGTTCAACTTCCATTACCGAAGCACATCGATGAAGACAAAGTTATCCAAACGATTTCCCCGGAAAAAGACGTGGACGGCTTCTCGCCGATTAGCGTAGGGAAAATGATGTTAGGACAGGATACATACTTGCCATGTACACCTTACGGGGTGATGAAATTACTTGAACACTCCGGAATTGAAGTTGCCGGAAAGCATGCGGTCATCGTTGGTCGTAGCCATATCGTTGGAAAGCCAATGGGGCAATTACTATTACAAAAAGATGCAACCGTTACATATACTCATTCAAAAACACCTGATTTGCCATCTTTCACGAAACAAGCGGATATTCTAATCGCAGCAGTTGGTCGTGCGAACTTTATTACAAGTGAGCATATTAAAGAAGGTGCGGTAATTATTGATGTTGGCATTAACCGTGATGAAGAAAATCATTTATGCGGTGACGTGAACTTTGATGATGTTCAGGGAATCGCTTCTCATATTACACCAGTGCCAGGCGGTGTAGGTCCAATGACTATTACGATGCTATTGGAAAATACGGTGCAGGCAGCTGAAAAAGAGTTAGAACGTCAAGCGGAATAATCTAACTTTAAAAATCACGATTTTGACGTCGATCAAAATCGTGATTTTTATCTTGACGGGTATAATAATAAATGAGGTTAAAATTAGCGGGGAACATGCCGGTTATTTTATTTTTCATTACCGAAGCAGAATGATGGATGACTTATGCGCGCTAAAGGCATAATCGAACTAGAAACCAAAAACAGAAGTAACTTTTTGTGAAATCCACCGTAAAGGAGCAGTACGTATATGACTTCGACTTCCTATTTATCCGTAAAAGCATTAACGAAATATATTAAACGAAAATTTGATGCCGATCCACATTTACGTGATGTGTATGTAACGGGGGAGCTTTCAAATGTAAAAGTACATAGTTCAGGCCATATTTATTTTACGTTAAAAGACGATAGTGCACGTATTACATCCACGATGTTCCGTACGCAGGCTTCCAAACTTTCTTTTAAACCTGAAGAAGGGATGAAAGTATTCATACGCGGGGATGTCAACGTATATGAGGCAAGCGGTGTATATCAATTGTACGCCCAAACGATGGAGCCGGATGGAATTGGAGGTCTTTTCGTTGCCTTTAACCAATTGAAGGAACGTCTACAAAAGGAAGGGTTGTTCAATCAAGACTTTAAGCAGCCGATTCCACAATACCCAAAAACTATTGGGGTTTTAACAGCTACTACCGGAGCTGCAATTCGGGACATTTGCACGACGATAAAACGCCGCTACCCACAGGCGGAGATATTAATTTATCCAACGCTTGTTCAAGGTGCTGGGGCAGCCCCAAAGATTACAGAAAATATTTATTTGGCGAATCGACATGCTCTTTGTGATGTTCTTATTGTAGGGCGTGGTGGTGGATCGATCGAGGATTTATGGGCATTTAATGAAGAAATTGTGGCACGGGCTATTTTTGAAAGCCGCATTCCGATCATTAGTGCTGTAGGACATGAAACAGATACGACTATTGCGGATTTTGTAGCGGACTTACGTGCACCTACTCCAACAGCGGCAGCAGAATTGGCTGTTCCTAATCAGCAGCAGCTATATCAGCAAATTTTGCATCATCAATCGATTCTCCATCAAATGATGACATCGCGTCTCAATTTTGAACGTAATCGATTAACAAAAATGCAAAATTCCTATCCACTTGCAACACCTGAGAGATTATATCGTCCTTTTATTGAAAGGCTGGCGCAAACGGATGCTGCACTGCAAAATGCGACAAAGCTATATTTGATGAACGAAAAGTCAAAGCTGCAAACGATTGACAGTAAAATGAAGCTACATTCGCCGAGTTATCAGTTATCGGCAGCGAAACAGCAATTAAGCCATCGAACAGAGCTATTGACGCAGCGTATGCAACAACAGCTCGCACAAAGCAAAGTGGCCTTTACTAACCAATTGCGCATGCTGGAGGCATTAAATCCACTTGCACTTATGAGTAAGGGCTTTAGCGTAGCATATAAAGAGGAAAACGTAGTAAAATCTATTCATGAGTTGGAAAAGGGCGACATTCTTCATGTAACGTTTCAAGACGGATTTGCAGAAGCAAAGGTCGAAAAAAAGCATGTGCATAAGAAAGGGGAAGCAAAGTGACAAAACCAACATTTGCGACAGCAATGACAGAACTGGAAGAAGTAGTACGCAAGCTTGAGCAAGGAGACGTACCTTTAGAAGAAGCAATTGATCTTTATAAAAAGGGTATGGAGCTTTCCAAGCTGTGCCATGACACACTACAAAATGCAGAACAACAGTTAATTTCAATCGTTGGAGAAGATGGTGAAAAGAAAGCTTTCCAACAGGGAAAGGGAGAAGACTAACTAATGGAAAACGCGTTAAAGCAATTTATTGAGCAAAATATCCCACAAATTGAAGCGACGATGTATGAGCTTGTAGAAAAAATTCAGGCACCGGCCCATTTGAAAGAGTCGATGCTCTATTCACTAAAAGCAGGTGGAAAACGAATTCGTCCATTATTTGTCGCGGCGGTTTGTGAAATGTATAATCAATCGCTAGAAGCAAGCTATACAGTTGGCTCTGCGGTTGAAATGATTCATACGTATTCTCTAATCCATGATGACTTACCTTGCATGGATGACGATGAGTTGCGTCGTGGTAAGCCTACGAACCATGTCGTGTATGGAGAGGCATTGGCAACATTGGCAGGTGATGCATTAAATACAATTGCGTTTGGAGTCATTGCTCGACTGAACAATATTCCTGCAGAAAAACGAATTGAACTGATAAATTTATTAAGTGTTGCTGCAGGTGCAGAAGGAATGGTCGGTGGACAGATTCTGGATATGGATGGCGAAAAACGCCTTTTAAACTTACAGGAGCTTGAAACAGTTCATGTAAATAAAACAGGAGCATTATTGCGCTTTAGCATCGAATCGGGTGCCGTTTTAGCAGGTGCTAGTGAGTCAGACCGTCAAGCTTTAGTAGAATATGCACACCATATTGGTTTAGCGTTCCAAATCCAGGATGACATTTTAGATATTGAGGGAACTTCAGAGCAACTAGGTAAAACAGCAGGTAAAGATATTGTAAGTGAAAAAAGTACATACCCTGCATTACTAACATTAGAAGGTGCAAAAAGTAAACTTAATGAGCATTATGAACTGGCAATTGAGGCATTAAGGAAGATTGATATCGATACTTCCTTACTTCAACAATTTGCACAATATATTGTGAGACGTAATAACTAAAATGTGTTAAACTTTTTTCTTGGGTTGTACATTGATATAATAGAAAAATCACAAAGGTGAATAAACTGATGAAAAGGTGCGTGTAGAGATGGATTTAACTAAAATTTCTAGTCCATCCTTTTTAAAAGACTTGAATAAAAAGCAACTAGAAGCGCTGGCAGGCGAAATTCGCGCTTTTCTAATCGAAAAATGTTCAATAACTGGCGGTCATATTGGCCCTAATTTAGGCGTAGTTGAGCTGACGATTGCATTGCATAAAGCTTTTAATAGTCCAAAGGATAAATTTTTATGGGATGTTGGACACCAGGCATATGTCCACAAAATTTTAACAGGTCGGGCAGGCCAATTTGATACTTTACGTCAATTTAAAGGGCTATGCGGTTTCCCGAAGCTTGTCGAAAGCGAACATGATATGTGGGAAACGGGTCATAGCTCCACATCTTTATCTGCAGCGATGGGTATGGCAGCAGCTAGGGATATTAAAGGAGATAAAAACTTTGTAGTTCCTATTATTGGTGATGGTGCTTTAACTGGCGGTATGGCTCTGGAAGCGCTTAACCATATCGGTCACGAAAAAACAAATATGATTGTCATTTTAAATGACAATGAAATGTCGATTGCGCCAAATGTCGGAGCACTTCATGACGTATTGGGTAGACTTCGTACTGCAAAGGAATATTCTCGTGCTAAAGAGGACTTGGAATCATTAATCCACAAAATTCCTATGGTCGGCGATAAATTGGCAGCTACTGCAGAGCGTGTAAAAGATAGCTTAAAATATTTGGTTGTTTCAGGTGTTTTCTTTGAAGAATTAGGTTTCAAATATTTAGGTCCTATCGATGGACATGATTTTGAAGCATTAGAAAAAACATTGGACTATGCAAAAAAAGTTCAAGGTCCAGTTTTAGTGCATGTTATTACGAAAAAGGGTAAAGGCTACAAACCAGCAGAAGATGATACAGTCGGTACGTGGCACGGAACTGGTCCATATAAAATGGAAACAGGTGCATTTGTAAAATCTGCCTCTAAAGGTCCTGCGTGGAGTAGTTTAGTGGCGGAATCGGTTCGTAAATGCATGAATGAGGATAACCGCATTGTGACAATTACACCAGCAATGCCAGTTGGATCGAAGCTTGAAGGGATTCAACGCGACTTCCCGAATCGTTTTTATGATGTCGGAATTGCAGAGCAGCATGCAACGACAATGGCTGCAGGTCTTGCCACACAGCAAATGAAACCGTTTTTATCGATTTATTCGACGTTTTTGCAGCGTGCGTATGATCAGGTTCTACATGATATTGCACGTCCAAACCTGAATGTATTTATCGGAATTGACCGTGCAGGCTTAGTTGGAGCTGATGGCGAAACACATCAGGGCGTATTTGATATTTCATTTTTACGTCATATCCCAAACTTCGTATTAATGATGCCAAAGGATGAAAATGAAGGCCAGCATATGGTGAAAACTGCACTAGAGTATAATGATGGTCCTATAGCACTTCGTTATCCTCGAGGTAATGGCTATGGAGTAGAAATGGATGCAGAAATGAAAGCATTGCCGATTGGTTCATGGGAAGTATTACGTGAAGGAACAGATGCCGTTATTTTAACTTTCGGTACAACGATTCCAATGGCATTACATGCAGCTGAGTTATTGGCTGACCAGGGCATTTCTGTACGTGTTGTGAATGCACGTTTTATCAAACCTATGGACGAAGCAATGTTGCATGAAATTATGCAGGCAAACCTGCCAATTTTAACAATTGAAGAAACGATGCTGCAAGGTGGTTTTGGCAGTGCAGTATTAGAATTTGCCTTCGATAAGCAATATCGCAATGTGCAGCTGGACCGTATCGGTATTCCGGACGAATTTATAGAGCACGGTGAAGTAGATCTATTATTGGAAGAAATTAACGTGACGGCTGAAGAAGCGGTAAAACGCATTACACAGCTCGTACCGAATAAACAGTCGGATAGGGTTTAATATAGAATGACAAAGCAAAAAAAAGAACGGGTAGATGTATTGCTTGTAGAGCGTGGTTTGTGCGAAACAAGGGAAAAGGCAAAGCGCTCAATTATGGCAGGACTTGTATTTTCCAATGAAGTTCGTATCGACAAAGCAGGGGAAAAAATTGAGGTTGACGCCCCTCTGCAAGTAAAAGGTTCACAATTAAAATATGTATCACGCGGCGGACTTAAGCTGGAAAAGGCACTTGAAATTTTTGATTTGTCCGTAGATGGCAAGCTAATGCTTGATATCGGTTCGTCAACAGGTGGATTTACAGACTGTGCCTTACAAAACGGTGCCCGCCATTGTTATGCACTTGATGTGGGATCGAATCAGCTCGCATGGAAAATCCGATCTGATGAACGTGTAACGGTCATGGAAAAGACAAATTTCCGTTACACAAAACCGGAAGATTTGACAGAAGGCTTACCGGATTTTGCGACAATAGATGTTTCCTTTATTTCTTTATCGCTAATTCTACCTGTTTTGAAAACGGTTTTAGTGCAAGGTGGCAATGTGATGGCCCTTGTAAAGCCACAATTTGAAGCTGGCAGGGAAAACGTAGGGAAAAAAGGAATTGTACGGGATCCGAAAATTCATTTAGCTGTATTAGAAGAAACAGCTAAAATGGCGACTGACAATGGCTTTGTTGTTAAGGATGCATCATTCTCTCCGATAACTGGTGGGGAAGGCAATATTGAATTTTTATTCCATTTGTATAACCCTCATGATGGTGAAGAAGTAGACGCATTTACAAACTTTGATCAAGTCGTAAACGATGCACATACTAGTTTAAAATAATGAAAAGTACAAAATGGGTCGATTTGACTTATTTTGTGCTTTTTATTTTTAAAATAAAGCAATCTAAACTTAGTGGAAGGAGATAAATATAAATATGAAGCATTATTTCATCGGTTTACTAAGCTTCATTGTACTTTTTGTATTTCAAACGACTGCACAGGCTGTAGACCTGAATTTGCCGTATGGTGGTGAAGTAGAAACGGTAAAAGCAAACAATGTAAATGCGCAGCTAAACGATTTAAATCAATACCCAGAATATTTTATCGGAACAGAAACTCGAAATACGCAAATTATTATTCCGGATGAGCCGACATTGAAAATGCTTAATGCCGCACTTGAAATGACAACTTACTTATCAAATCTCTCGGCTTACAATAAAGTGAAACTATTAAAAGAATCACAGGTGAAAACCATTTTCGATGCGACTGTTATAATTGGGCTGGAAAATCAATTTAAAAATGCATCATTTAATGAGTTAATACGTAATAGTAAAGTTAAAGATGGCCTATCACTTACAATCCAGCCAATTACTTTACAACAATCTACTAAAAATATACTTGTCCTTACAGGCGAAGAGGATACTGTGTTTGAAAAAATAGGTGTATTAACAGAGGAAGTATTCATTCAGCAGTTATACGGCAGCCAATTAACCATTTCAAATATGCCAATAATAAAAAACAGGACAGATATAAATTTAATTACATTTAAAAATATGGGGATTCCGAGTATAACGTTAAGTGGTGAAAAGATGAATTCGGATACATATTCTTATTATATGCCTTACTATCCATTTATCGATATGAAGGCTAGTGTCGAACTCCACTTAAAGGTTTCTGAGATGATTCAATCAAGTCAAAGAGAGAAAAGTAACCCGCTGGAAGAATTGGTGCTTCTCGTCAACAATGTGCCTCATAGTATTAATTTACGCAACGTAAAAGCAGATAGAAATGGTGATATTTTTATTGAAGTTCCACTAAGTAAAGCGGTTTTTACAAGTTCAACTTTCATGAATATTCAGCTTACAGCAAATGGGTTGCTTAATAATCCTAAAAAATGGGTTTATATTGACGAATCGAGTACATTGAATTTCCATGTCGACAAGCAAACGGTATCACAATTCACATTCCGCTTCTTTCCATTTCCTAAAACTGATGAACCTATCACGATTGTAGTGCCCGATTTATATCGTTGGTCTGATTTATTAGCCGTATATGAGGCACTTACGATTAATAATAAGTTGCCAAAAATAACGCTTATACATACAGATGATGTTAAAACTGACCTTTTGAAAAAGAGTCATGTTATTTTTATTGGCGGTAAAAAACAGCACGAACTGTTAAAGGATGAAGTATTAGTTGTTCATTACAATGATAAAGTTCCTGATTTAACAGAGCACGGATTTTTCAATGTAATGGAATTTGCATTTATTCAAAATAATCCTTGGGATGAGGACTATGCTCTAGTAGTTTTTGATGCCGTTAGCAATACAGACCAATATGTGCCGAAGGAATTTGCAGCAAGTTTAAAAATGCTGGGGGACAATGCCAATATTGCGGTGAATGGCAGCGGTGGCAAAGTTCATACAAATCAAGCGCAAATCACCGAAAAAAACCTGACGCAAAAACTAACATCAAACATGCTTGATAGTAATAGTTTCTATCTGCTTTTCCTATTCCTATTTGTAGTCATTGCATTGATTGTTTATGTTTGGCGAAAACGGAAGAAGAAATAGTAAATTATAAGATAATTTCAAAAGCTTTTCGTAAAATTATACGAAGAGCTTTTACTTTTTTTAGGTTTATAACAGAATAAATGCTGATAAAAAAGGGTAATTGAACATATGTACGATTTTTTCTTGTATTTCTTTTATGCAAGTGGTAGTGTAAATATACATATATTCTTATCCATTTTAATGAGGTGACTTTTGTGAACAAAGGACAACGCCATATTCGTATTCGCGATATTATTACAAATAATGAAATTGAAACACAAGATGATTTAGTCGATCATTTAAAAAATGCGGGCTACAATGTCACACAAGCTACCGTTTCCCGTGATATTAAAGAATTGCATCTAGTAAAAGTTCCCCTGCAGGACGGCCGATATAAATATAGTTTACCAGCAGATCAACGTTTCAACCCAATTCAAAAATTGCATCGATCATTGGCGGATGCATTCGTATCGATTGATGGGGCTTCACATTTTTTGGTAATGAAAACATTACCGGGGAATGCCAATGCTATCGGATCGTTATTGGATCACTTGGATTGGTCGGAAATTTTAGGGACAATCTGTGGTGATGATACGATTCTAATTATGTGCCGTACAGAAAACGATCGTGAAGATATAAAAAATCGATTATTAGATATGCTGTAAATCGAGGTGGAGTGGTTTGTTAAGAGAATTAAGCATTCGAAATTTTGCTATTATAGATGATTTAACTGTAAGTTTTTCTGAAGGGTTAACTGTATTAACAGGTGAAACGGGTGCCGGTAAATCAATTATTATTGATGCTGTTAATATATTGGCCGGTGGTCGCGGATCAACCGAGTTTATCCGTCATGGTGAAAAAAAGGCGGAGCTGGGTGGACTATTCCAGGTTAATAATTGTCACCATCCGATATTTATGAAACTCGAAGAACATGGAGTGGAGGCAGAAGAAGGTACCATTATTCTGCGCCGTGATTTACATGATTCGGGAAAAAGCATTTGCCGAGTTAATGGTAAACTCGTCCCTTTATCTGTTTTACGGGATATCGGAGGCAGTTTAATTGATATTCATGGTCAGCATGAAAATCAGGAGCTCATGGATGAGAAATTCCATATTCATTTATTGGACCATTTTGCACAACATGAACTCCAATCTGTAAAAGCGCAATATAGCGAAGCCTATGAAGCGTATCGCCAGCTAAAAAAAGAATTTGCTGATCTAAGTATGGACGAGCAGCGGATGGCACAGCGAATCGATTTATACCAATTCCAGATTCAGGAGCTTGAGCAGGCTGCATTAAAAGAGGATGAAGAGGATGAGCTGAACGAAGAACGACTTCGTTTAATGAATTTCCATAAAATCTTCGAACGGGCAAACGTAGCATATGAAGCGATCTCCGGTGATGCGAATGGTCTTGATTTTATCGGTAATGCTATGAATGCACTTGAAGATATTGTGGCGCTCGATTCGAATTTCAAAGAGCCATCAGAAGCTGTCACAACAAGTTTTTATGCTCTTCAGGATGCAGCGTATCAGATTAAAAATGTGCTTGATGATTTGGAATATGATGCTGAACGTCTAAATGAAGTTGAGCAGCGTCTGGCATTATATCAAAATATGAAACGCAAATATGGTACGACTGTGGAAGAAATTTTAAACTACTATGAAAAAATTGAAGAAGAGCTTAGCCAACTTATGAACCGTGATGAAACATTGCAACGAAATGAACAATTATTAGCGGGTATGGAAGAAAATCTAAACCAAATTGCAGACGAATTAACAGCAATTCGCAAAGAAAATGCCATAAAGCTAAGTGAAGCAATTATGAATGAATTGCGCATGCTTCATATGGAAAAAGCACAGTTTATCGTTCAGTTTAATACATTGGCACAATTTGATGCAAATGGTAAAGACTTTGTGGCATTCTATATTTCGACTAATGTCGGGGAACCACCAAAGTCGTTACCAAAAGTGGCATCAGGTGGAGAGCTTTCGCGAATGATGCTTGCTTTGAAAACAATTTTTTCAACATCAAATGGCATTACCTCAATCATTTTTGATGAGGTTGATACAGGTGTAAGTGGTCGTGTTGCGCAGGCAATAGCAGAGAAGATTGCTGCAATCTCAGTGAACTCCCAAGTATTGTGTATATCGCATCTACCACAGGTAGCGGCAATGGCTGATCATCATTATTATATTAAAAAGCAGGTTGAGTATGATCGTACCTTTACGACTCTTTCTGAAATGGAAGAAAAGGAACGCGTTGAAGAAATCAGCCGCATGATGAGTGGCTCAGAAATTACAGAGCTTACATTACAACATGCTTCAGAATTAATCCAAATGGCAAATGAACGTAAAGAATCCATGAAATAATAAATTATAGAGCCGTCTAAAAATTTTAAAAATTTTTTAGACGGCTTTTGCTGTTTTTATTATTACAAAACGATGAGCAATCGCTACTTTCAGCTAATTAGAATTGAATACATTCTAATTTTTCCTCATATCAACAAAATTTTTCCGTTCATAACTCCTTCGTTTCTTCACATAGTAAGCGCATAGAGGAGGTGAATAATGATAAAAAAATGGTCGTTACTCGTTGCAATGCTTTTTATATTGTCGCCAATGCAGGTTTTTGGGAAATCTTTAATTCCGATGGGGCATTCAATCGGAGTACAATTGCAAATGCCATATGTTATAGTTGCTCAGGACGTTTTATTAGAAAGTAGTGAATGGCTGAAAAAGGGAGAGCGGGTTTTAAAATTAAATGGTGAAAAAATTAGCCAGCTAGACGAATTATCCGGTAAAGATGAATCGTTTACCCTAACATTGGAAAATGGAAAGCAACAGCGAGAAATTAGTGTATCTGCCCATGAATTGATACATTTAAAACCATTTTTAAGAAGCGAAACGGATGGTGTAGGAACACTCACGTATATCGATCCCGAAACGATGGAATACGGAGCACTTGGCCATCAAATTGTAGACTCCACGATGAAACTGCCTCCAAAATTCAGTGAAGGTGCTATTTATGAAGCATCCATTTCACAGGTGAAAAAGAGTACTCCGGGACAACCAGGCTACAAAATTTCAATTGTAGATAAAACCCAAACACCACTCGGAACTGTTAACAGTAATGATGTATACGGTATTTTTGGGAATTGGGAACAATCATTACATGACAGTTTGCATCCACCGCTTGAAATTATACATGCCAATGAATTAAAAAAAGGAAAAGCACAAATCTTAACGGCAATCGACGGTGAAGAAGTTAATTTGTTTGATATAAAAATTGACAAACAAACGGATAATACGTTTACGTTCCATGTTGTGGATGAACGTCTTATTGATAAAACGGGCGGTATTGTTCAAGGGATGAGCGGCAGTCCGATTATTCAGGACAATCAATTTGTCGGAGCGGTTACGCACATGTTTATTGAAGAGCCTACAAAAGGTGCAGGAATTCTTGTCATAGAAATGTTAAAAAAGAGCCCATAATAAAAAATTTTTGACTATACTTTATTAAAAGTGTAGTCATTTTTTCCTTTTTTCTTTACAATAGTACATATAGAAAATTCGACAAATGAAGAACCATATATTTCCTTGTCGATAAAGGTAGAAAACATAATACTTGTTACTCATTTTTGTTAAAAGAGAAGGATTTTTAGAAATGCTGTCGAAAGTTCCCTACAGGACAATGCAAAAGGGGATTAGAATCAACTGTCGATCATTTTTGTTATATTTTTATGACAAATAATTTAGCACTTGTTAATATGCTCGGCAAAATTTGCTATTGTAGTGAATAAAGAATTGCATAAAATAAAGGGGGATTTTGATTGACAAAGGTAAAAATTGCGATTGCTGATGATAATCGTGAATTAATAAAAATGATGGAGATTTATTTCGCGAACCATCCGCAAATTGAAATTGTCGCAACTGCTTCAAATGGAAAATTGTGTATTAAAATGTTGGAAGAGCATAAAATCGACGTATTACTGCTGGACATCATTATGCCGCATTTAGATGGATTGGCTGTATTGGAAGAAATGTACAATGATGAACGTCATCTAAATACGCAGGTTATTATGCTTACTGCTTTTGGACAAGAAGATGTTATGAAACAGGCTGTAAATTTTGGTGCATCTTACTTTATGCTGAAACCATTTGAATTTGAACAACTTGTGCATAAAATTCTGCATTGTGCAGGCAAGAAATATGAACAGGAAAAACGCAGTCCAATTTTAGCGCCAAATACGCCTGCAAAAATCGATACACGTTTATTGGATACAACAATCACAGGTATTATTAAAGAGATTGGTGTACCTGCCCATATAAAAGGATATGCTTATTTACGTGAAGCAATTCAAATGGTGTACAATGATATCGAATTATTAAGTTCCGTAACGAAAATACTTTATCCGGAAATCGCCAAGAAATTCAGCACAACGCCTTCTCGTGTGGAACGGGCTATCCGTCATGCGATAGAGGTAGCGTGGAATAGAGGCAGTTATGAGAACATTTCAGAGCTATTCGGCTATACGGTGCACCATATGAAGTCAAAACCGACAAATTCGGAATTCATTGCCATGATTGCGGACAAGATTCGTATTGAAATGGTAGCTTCATAACCGTTGATATTACTAGATTTGTAGCGTACAGGCTATCGGAGAATGACCGGTAAACTTATTATAGATAACGATTATATAACGAAATAAAAAGCGCCTTCGAGGACAGTTTATTCACGACTGTTTTGGGAGGCGTTTTTTGTATGTCGTTAAGTCCGTTTTTAATCGAAATTGATCGTTACATGCTCGATTGTAGCGCAAAAGGATTATCAAAAAAGACGATGAGTTCGTATGAACAGTCGTTAAAACTTTTTGCGCGTTACTTATCGGATTCATTTAATATTAACGATGTATCGCAAGTAACAACGGAACACGTTCGAGCTTATATCCGTTCAATCGAAGAAAGAGGTAAGTTTGAGGTAAGCGCTGCGGAAACTCCTGTTAATTATCCGGAGCGTAGAGGTGATTACGGTAAGGCAGTAAGTAAGACAACAATAGCGAATTATGTCCGCAATATTAAGGCATTTTTTTCGCATCTATATAATGAGCAAACTATTCGTAAAAATCCGTTGAAAGATTTAAAGAACGTTAAGCCTGAGCGCAAAATAAAAATC
The DNA here is from genome assembly GCF_037027585.1 of Solibacillus ferritrahens. Taxonomy (NCBI): domain Bacteria; kingdom Bacillati; phylum Bacillota; class Bacilli; order Caryophanales; family Caryophanaceae; genus Solibacillus; species Solibacillus ferritrahens. Next base: position 77,411 of record NZ_JAXCLE010000015.1, read on the forward strand.
ATGCTTGAGGATAACGAATTAAAGCAATTCTTCCGTTCTTTTGACGTAACAAAATTCGATCAATACCGCGATTGGATTATCGCTAGAATCATCTTTGATACTGGCGCAAGAATAGGCGAACTATTAGAAGTTGTTCCAGGGGATATTGATTTACGCAGCAATGCAATACTTTTACGTAAAACGAAGTCAGGTAAGCAACGTTTTGTTTATTATTCACATAAGACGCGCAATCATCTTAAATCGTGGTTAACGTACAAGGATCGATATATGGATAGTCCGTATGTATTTCCGACAAATCGCGGTACAAAGCATCGTTTAGAAGGTGTAGAACGTTCATTCAGACTACGAAGTCGAGACGTTGGATTACAGGTAACTCCGCACTTGCTTAGAAATAACTTCGCCAAAAGATACTTAATTAATGGCGGAGACTTAGCGACGTTATCACGTTTGCTGGGCCATGCAAGTATAGAAATTACATCGCAAATTTATTTGGATTTTGCGGATAAAGAGGTTATGCAAAAGTACAGACAGCATAGTCCGTTAGAAAATCTCGATATTTAAATAAAAAAAAGACGCTCCGGCGGTAACCGGAACGACTTCTGAAAATAAATATCTACGCTAAATTGCCTGACCGCATTTGCGTAACTCATAACTGAATATGAGCTTTATATAGCCTTCATTTTACTCAAAAAAAAGTAAAGTGTCAAAGGTTAGCTTTGCTATTGTCTTTTTTAGCAAGCGCTCAAGACGAGCAGCCGTTAAGCGTCTATAAAAAACACGTCAAGTTTGCCGAGCTAACGCAATAAATTCGGATATATCGCATATAAACGATTCCCTGTTATCGTAGCGACGAATAGCGAGCACGGCTTATGGTGCGGAAAGGTTTACTGGCTTACTACGGTAAGGGTAACTATGATCGAGTGCGTTAGCGTACACATGCAGGACAGTAATTGCATGAGATGATAGCGGAAGAAATTCTGATACGAACAGGGCAACGAGAAACCTCAGACGTCACATGACGCTAGAAATTGCGTATTTACTTTATATCGCTTAACGAATTAATTTTTGTTACGCGATATAAGGTAACTACGTTCAGCCGATTTCCTGGAGCAAGCCCCATTCTGCTAGTTTGATAGTGCGTTTGTCAATCTTAAAGTTATTAAATACAAAGTTAAATAAATAATTTAATATATAAAGTAAATGATTATCTTAAATAATCGTAATTTTGTTGGGGGTAATTTATGAAAATATTTAAAATAGCTTGGACAATAATTGTTACTTTAAGTTTAATTACTGCTAGTATTTTTTTATTTCGCAACTTTAATCTGGGTGGTAATTGGAGTGATTTTTGGGAATCTTTTATTGTAGTTCAATCAAATGAGGAAGTTGTAATTTTATTTATTTTGTGGATTGGAATTTTAAATTTATTTTGTCATAGATGGTATGAGATGATTTTCTTGGAACTATCTAAAAATGCTAAGGAAGTTGAGCTTGTTGGTGAAAAAAAGATAAAAAATTTAGCTCTATTACTTTTATTATCTGCTTTATTGTATATTTTTGCATTAATTACAACAAGTATAAGTAATATGGGTCCTATGTTATTTGGAGGAGTATTTGCCCTATTTATTTTAGAATATCAAGGTGTTATAGAAATAATTAACAAATTTAAAATAAAACAAAAAGAAAACTAAATAGAAGTATTTTATTAAAATTTGAATCAAATAGTTTGTTAATTCCAAATTAAATGTAAAGACGCTCAACTATAATGTTAGGCGTCTTTTTTGTCGTTCTCTAATTCGATTAATTCGTTAATACTCGCCAATTGGAGCGCATCGCTAATCTTTTCTAAATGCTCGATAGACAGGCGATCCACATACCCACGGCATAAATTGCTTATTGCATTTGGTCTTACGTCTGCCATTTCCGCAAGCTGAGACTGTTTTAATCCTCGTTCTTCCAATATCTCTGATAACTTTATTCGAATTTTACGCATTGTAAAATCGCTCCTTTATGTATGGTATTCATATTATTAACATAATTATACCGCTTTAAAACTATTCCGTAAATAAGTGTTGACGTTATATCGTATATACGATATATTGATATCAAGAACAACACATCAGCAAAATGGGGGCGGAAAATATGACGATTGAATTAATGGATAACGTTAAGTTGGAATTGAACGGTAATGAGGCGGCTTTGTTAATAGGCATGAATACAGTTTTATTTAAATGGACGGACGAGGCTGCGGCTTTATTCGATGATTTAGACGTATGCGAGCCGGTGGAATTGTTAAGTATTTTATCGAATATTTAGGAGGTTATCGCATGATTAATCGCTTAGAAGAGGTAAAGCAACGTTTCAACAAATGGTACAGCGAAAATGCTAACGTCACTCAATACGGAATCGAAGAATACTTCACTGAGGTCATGTATAACGAAGCAGTCACGTTGCAACGCGATTACGAGGCATCAGCGATCGAGATTGGCGAGTTTGTTATCGCATTGAACGACTTTATCGAGGAAGTATTGAACAGCACGGAGTTATTGCTGGCGTCGTATGAGCGACAATTCGAATCAGCTTGCTCGATGAAAGAGCCGACACGTAGCCGGTTTTTATCAAACATAATGGACGAGATGGAGCGCAAGTTTAAAATTCCGAGGCAGGAAAGTAACGAATTTGATGCAGCTAATCCGGAGGTCATGGCGCTTTACAGTCGAGTATCATCAGCGAGAGATTTATAGCGGAATAATTTCGTGAGTAGGGGAGGTTACCCTTATACCCTTACGCACTTACACCCTTATAGGCTAATGTGGCCGGGGGAGATACTTAAACGGAAGGAGAGAGTAGTTGGATTATCTTAAAATAGTAAGTTATAAAGGCTACGAATTGAATGTGAAGCGTCCAGCAAAGAAACGACGCAGCGATAAAAAGCACACGATTCAGGCGTTATTGTCAAAGCGGGAAAAGTTGCTTGTTAATGAAGTTGCACACATGCAAGGCTATCGAACAATCGTTGACTTTGTAACGGATGCAGTAGCAAACGGAATCCATCTCGCAATAACAAAAGACGATTTAGTTGCAGCTAAACGATCTCTAAGAGAGGCAGACGGATTCCAGGTAAATGGAAGAATCAGCAGAGAGTTATACGATAAATTCCGATTGCTACAGGCTAAGACGAATTTGAGCCAACGTGCTTTAACGCTTGTCCTAATCAAGAAAGCGTGTGAAATGGCTGGCTACAGATGGAGCTAGGTAACAGTAACGTTAAATTCCGCTTAAATTACCGTACAGTCGATTATTAAACGGTGTAAACAGAATCAGATACGGTAAATCTACCGAGATTTAACGTTAATTATCATCGGTATGTATAGCGACATACTACGAAAATGCGATATTCAATGGTAGTATGCGAAACTGAGCGGATTTTAACTGAGCATAATTGGCGGTACGTTCAACGATTAACCTCACGATTGCAGTCGTGAGTAGCACCGATTTTGGCGGATTGGTGCGAGTGGTAGCGTTTTGGCGGACGTTACTTAGATAAGTGGTCATTGTTGCAGCAGTGGCCGGATGGTTATGGCGGGTATTTTGGCGAATATCCGCTATTTTTATTAATTTTACGATATTTCTAATTCCACGCTATAAAAACTCGGGATACATATAGTAGGCGGTCAAGTAGACGCAGTATGCTCGTACATTGACAATTGAACGGATTAAAGCGGTTATTATACGAGGCTAACGCCTCTATGATCCGCTGGCGCGTCTCATTGCACTATTATTGTAACTCCTTTACCGTACGATATAAACGATACAATAAGTATCAATCGAATTTATTTTGCGTTCTTTGCAAAATGAAGGCGATAATGTTTTAGGAAGTTGTACCAACTTCACGGAACAAAGGCGAATAACTTCGATATATCTTGGCGGATTATTTACTCGCTATATATTATTGTAGGTCTTTAATTAAGCGTAGAGTATAAGATAAGATGAGTAAGTGCACCGTCGAAGTGTTATAAACCTTACGGAGAGTAAGCGTTAATGCACTTTTGTAGCGGTACGTAAAAGCAGTATAATTCGTCTAATATGGGACGTAAAAGCAGGTTATTTTTAGTAACCTATTGGAGACGTTAAACTATTAAGTTATAGTAAATTTATTACAACAGTTATTTATTGTATTATGTTAAAAATAATAGAGGGGGAAAGTTTAAATGGAAACTTTTATATCAATTATTACAAACGCAGCGTTTATAGGGATATTCACTCTAATTATAGGAAATATGTTTAACCGCGGATTACAAAAACAAAAACTAGAATTTGATAATCAACTATTAAAGCAAAAAGGAGAAATTGACAAAGAAATAGAAAAGCTAAAGAGAAATCTTGAGTTGGAATTTTCTAATGAACTAGAAAGATTAACTCAGAAGAGAAATGCTTATATTGATTTAATTAATACAATGGCAGTTTTTATAGGCAAGAGAGTAGATGAAAATGAGAGAGTAGAATATCAAAAAAAGTTTTTGAAAGCTTATGATGCATCTTGGTTATGGGCGAGTGATGAAGTTTTGCTTGCATTGTCGAATTATATGCAATTTAAAATTAATACCAATAACCTTCTTAATGAATTAACCCAACAAGAAATACAATCGTTAGAGAAGGAACTATTTTCAGAATGTATTCTCAAAATGAGAAAAGATATAGGATTTACAGAATCTAGCCTTACTAATGAGCATTATAAGTTCATTAATTTTTAGTTTATATAGGGAGGTGAGTGCATGAATCGGAAAATTATAAAAGGTGAAGTTATTGCAGAGTTAGCGAATGAATTAGCTCCAGGAATAGGCGCAGTAAATTTTGCGCAAGAATTAATCGAACAGTACGGCGATGAATATCCGGACGAGGCTCTACTTTTCCGTGACATTGAATCGGACAGACCGGAGATATTCGAGGATAAGCGTGTCAGACGATGTAGCGCATGTGGACATTATTTCCGGGATCAATCTAAAGGGAATCAAGCGATTACTTGTTCGGATGACTGTCGCGCGAAAAAGAACGTCTTTTTACGGCGATTAAAGCGCCAAGATAGTGCGACAGGCCCGTCAAACTATTCGGAGGCTTACGGATTTTATGCGGACGACCAAGCGCTTATGGACGATAATATTAAACATCGAGTAGATACACCTGATTATGAAAAGACGATAGCACGCTCACAGATTCGTCAGCTTAATGGCGGTAAAAAGCGAGTAACTACGCAGAATATTGACGATATTAAATCGAGAGGTATTAAGCGATCGCGTGAGTTTTGGGGAACGACTTGGGCAACTGCGTATGAGGACGATGATAAATAGTTTTTACTGCGGTCATACGTCCTAAAGGTGTAAGATGGAAATTTAATTTATAATTTCTACCTAAAACTGTCTAGAAAGTGACTTTTAACGGTCTAGTATATATAAGGGAAGTTTAACTTCTATTTCACAGCAGTTTGTATTTTATATTTTGAGAAGTCAAAGGCAGTCCAAAAATGGACGGCTTTTTTTTTATTTTCCAATTTAGTCATAAAAATATGAATAGGAGGCGTCAAAAATGGAACTAACTGCAACAACCATCAAGGATTACCGCTATCACTACGGAATCACACAAGAAACGCTGGCGCGAAAATTAGGCGTCACTCAATCCTACATCGCGCATATCGAAAGCGGTTCACGTGAGATTCCAGGTTACTTCGCAAAGCAACTCGGAATTACAGCGGAGTTAGTACAAGTGATGCAAGAAGTAAAGGCGGAGCGATTATCGCTATTTCCGCAATATCAAACTAAAAAAGGTTAAGGGGAGATTTTACAATGACGAACACAGCAAACGTATTAGACGGAAAAGAATTTAATGGATTACATCAGCAAGTAAGACGCCGAGCAATCGCTCAAAAGCATAACTTCGTAGTAGTAGACGATAAGCCCTACGATTCGGAAACTGGTGAGTATTTAGGCGATAAATTCCGCCATGAGTTAGTTCCAATCCGATCAGACGCGCAATTACGTTTCATCGAATCAAAGCAAGTGTTAGGCGCACATGAGGAGGAAAACGGAGGTTTCGTATTTACGTTCTTTAAGCAGTCACGGACGATTAATGAGCGATTCCCTTCGCTAGTTACAGCTGATATTGCTCGACTAATGTACATTGCGACTTACACAGCATGGAAAACAGGACGCGTCCAGTACGACAATGGACGAGTAATCGACCGTAAAGCAATCGAGGGAATGTTTAAACTAAGCGATAAACGCGCTCGTCAGTTATTTGACCGCTTTGTAAGCGAGGGAATTGTATCGGAGCAAGACGGAGCCGTATTCGTCAATCCGTCAGTATTTTATCGCGGCAGTCTTAGCGATGCACCGAAAGAAGTAACCGACTTAAAATATACGCGAATGTTTAAAGATACAGTACGCGATTTATATGAGAAATCCGAAGGCAGAACGATTGCACAGCTTGCGCTTGTATATTCGATCATGCCTTTTTTGCATTTTGGAAGTAACGCTGTTTGCCACAATCCTGACGAAGTTGACGACGAGCAATTGAAGTTAATAACGTTGGACGAGCTAGCGGTATTACTGGAGTACAAAGACGCAGCTAAGTTAAAAACGGCGATGAACAAAGTAAAAATTGACGGTAAGCCGGTATTCGGTTTCTTTGAAAATCCGAACGACCGTCGTACGAAGCGTATTGTTGTAAATCCACGCGCTGTTTTTGCTGGAGACGGTAAACAACTGGCAGCGATTAAAATTTTATTTAACTAAGGAGAAATGCGGAATGGAAAAACGAGAGATTGAATTTAAGATTTTATCTAAGCGAGTAGCTTATCGCGAGTATGACGTGCAAGCCTTTGTAAACGGTGATGAATACTTGACCTTTGAGTATAACGATTGCAACAGCGCCTTTGCTGCTCACACGATGCTACGTAGACTCATTCACGACCACCCGAACGCGTTAATCACGTTAAAAACGAATGTTAATGCGGTATTAAGTGACCTGAGACTGCTACACGAAAACGATCGTACGCTTACTCGATATTTACGTGAAACATTAGACGATAGCAATTCGGAAATCACTAAGGCGGAATATACCGCTTTTTAATAAAAATAAACAGGTAAAAGGAGAATGGGGAAATGTTAATTATCAGTTTTGCAATGCTCACAACAGCCGGAATCATTACGTACAACACGAAGAAACAACTGGAGAAAATCAAAGGCGGTGAGCGTGTATGAATAAAGTATGTACGAGCTGTTTCGAAGAAAAAGAAATCGGATTGCACTACTACAATGCATCGCGCTACATGTGTATCGACTGTGAACGTGAAGCAGCACGCGAGCGTATGGCATCAGTACAAAATAAAGCCGGTAATGCATTTAGAACGGCGCAGAAATCAGCAGCAAAGTACGGTGCTTACGATAATTTAAGCTATGACGACGTTCTTTATCTTTTTAAATTAGCTGGCGGAATTTGCAGTTATACAAATCAACCGTCGGAGTGCTTATCGTTAGAGCATGTTATTCCGTTAAGTGAAGGCGGTACAAATACAATCGACAATATACTCGTTATTGACCTCGAAGTTAATCGTCAAAAGCGCATTACGAATATGATGGACTTTATTGAGGAGCGCTACAATCCGCATAGCGTGCTACCGCTTGTAAAATTACTCGCTACACGTGGTAATATGCCGTATGAGCAGTTATATGACCGCATTTTCGAATATCAAAAGGCTGAGAGTGAGGCGCAGTATCGACGATTAGTTGAGGCGACAGAGCGTAAAAAGAAGGTGACTGCGTAGTGAATACAAATAATCGCGATTTCGAAGCCTGGCGCATACCGGGCTTTTTTGTATTATACGTCGGAGCCGGCCATAACGAGGCCATACGTCGACTAAAACAACGCAAGGACTACAGGGTTATGGCGACTTATACGACTAGAAAAGGTGAACTCGATGCAGTTCAATTTAAAGTACCTGAGCGTATGCATCGCGGTATTAAATCCGTGCTTAAAAGGCTTGAGAATGGCGATTATGAACGTCAATGATAAATAAGTCAGGGAATGGATTAAAACGGTTAGAATCGAAAGAAATGCCGATTTTCCATACCCATCGAAGTCAATCGGAGGTATGTCGGATGGCAAAGAAATCGAATAAAGAAATATCGGACAGCAAGCGCTCTAAATGGCAAACGAAAGCGGCGGAACGAAAACGCATCGCTAACGAACGCCATGAGGAGCGTTTATTTATTACACGAATTAAAACCAAGAAAGCGGAGGCGTAAACGGAATGAGGTTCGCTTTACTATCACTCATTGACGTAGAATCGACGCAGTTCGTTTCGTTGCTCATTTACGAGTCAGACGATAACGGTATTTATAACTGTATTGCAGAGATAACAAAGCCATACGAATTGGCTGATTTAATAGACGACTTGATCGCTTATGACATATCGGAATTGCATACCGATAGCCAGTCGATTTATCGCGAGCTTATGAGCCTTAAATATCCGGTTATTTATCGTCGAGAAGTCGAGGGAACACGCCAGTTAATTGAGCAAAACAAAGAAACGCTAATCGAATTATTTGAGCTAAATTCAGAGCCTACCGTCGTTATACCTCGATGGAGGCTTTTTGTTATTGATAAGTTAGAAAAAATCATTCAAATACTAAAAACAAGGGGATTAAAACACAATGACGATTAAAGTACACGATTATAAATTATTAGAAGATTTCAAGGCGGAGCAAACGGAACGTGCGGTGAAGTTAACACAGTACCAACAAGATGCAGAAGGCGCACGCGCTCGATTAAATGAATTACAGACTCAATATGAAATTACGTTCACACGGTCAGTAAAAGAAGGAACAGACGTTACGGCGGAACTCCTTAAAATCGACCAAGACATTGAGACTCAACGCGAAGTAGTCGCACGACGTGAACGTGATTTAGTACTAGTGCACCAAGCAATGCGTAATACAAAGATTTCACCAGTCGACGTTGTAGCGCGTTATAAGCCTGATTTTGCGGACGGTATACGTTCGGAATTTGAGGAGTTAGTCAATCCGAAGTTACAACTGGCTCTCGATTTGATTTTAAGCGCAATCGCAGATGGAAAAGAGTATTCAGCGGCATATCAGCCGATTCATCAAGAAATTGACGACCATGTGAAAGGTAATCATAAACGAGGATTAACAAGAGAAATTATGCTACAGAATCATCCGACTGATAATGCGAGGATTCATAACGCAGTAGGCGTCACATCCGGTGTTCGAAAGTTATTAGAAGAAGTGTCACAGTTCACATTCGGTAAAACACCTCACAGCTATAAGTACATCGACGTAGCACCAACGGTAAAAACAAAAACAACGGAAAAGGCAGGTAAATAAATATGAGCAAATACAACGAGCAATTAGACGTATACAATGCAACAAAAGCAGCACACGGAGGCAAGACGGTTAATTATCGAGTTCTCGAAAACGGATTAAAACAGCGCCTTGCAAACGGTGAAATCACGAAAGACGATGTAGCCGTAGCATTTGACGTAGCTAAACGACTTCAATCCGACCAAGCGCGAGTTATGTATGCTAGCGTCAAGCGAGCAGCTGAGAGTATCGTCGAGGAAAAATCGGACGACACGCCTGAGAATGAAGAACAACCAACAGAATAAACCGATCATGGCGGCCATTGAGTCGCCTTTTTAATTACAAACTAAAAATGAAATGGAGCGATTACATTGACTATTCAAATTATGAATCACGAAAACGGAACACTTATCACAGGAGACGCAGAGATTTTAAAACGCCTACCGGAAGGCTTTGACGTAGCAACAGTCGATTTAACAGACGTCCGAGTTGACGCACATAACCTAGCTATCGCAGCCGAATACGGCAGCTATAAGAGCGTTGATCATGTAAAGTTCTATGCAGCGTTAAAACAGGCTTATATCGAGCAACAAGCACTAGCGAAAGCATCGCATGAGCCGGTAGTCGAAGTAGAAGAAACGGAGGCGGAATAATGCTACAACTAACATTTAATAGAGGCGGAATATTAACTTTTATTGAGGGTGACGAGGAGATTTTATCGATAATTCCTTACGATTATAAATATTACGATGCGTTTGATATTGAAAGTAGTAGTATCTCAACTGAGCATTTAATTGATTCGTATGCATATGCGCTTAAAAATGACGGCGTTAGTAAAGTCAATAAAGCAGCTTATTACGCTAAATTGCGTGGAATGTACATTCAAAAAATGGGCAACAAAAAATAATAACTAAATTTCCGAAGGTGTGTCGACTAAGTTCGCGCGCCTTCTTTTTATTAGGGTCCGTATTGGACCACCAACGATTAGTTTTGTTATGACGTTATAATTCAAATCCTCTAAGTTTGAACGCCTGGAAACCGTTCAGACAACCGACACGCAGCGGTATAACTGCGTTTTTTGTGTGTGTTAAAACAGATTATCCGACGGAAGGGAATGAACGGAATGAAAACGATACAAGAAATAAAGCTACTAACGATGGCTAACGAGTTGTCTCGCCAGTCACTAAGTGTTAAGAAACAAGCGGACAAACCTTCGGTTATTCAGTCGCTAGAAATATTCGAAGAACAAGTTAAATCCGTAAGTACGGACTATTTACAGACAGTAAAGCAATCAACGCTATTAATGCTCTCAGCAGCTAAACGTAGTTTACAAACGTGCAAGCCTAGCGAGGCCAAGTTAGTACGCCGACACAGTGAGGAAATGTCGAAGGAATTTAAGCGACTTTCACGCGTAATGTCCCGAGGAGGTACTAAAAATGATTGATTTAGTCGCAACCCTCCGGCTCAATGATGATTTAACTAAGCCATTACGCCAAGTATCAAGGCAAATGACGAGCTTTAGTGATACAGCTAAAAGGGTCGGAGGTACGGTAGGTGGAATGGGATCGGCGATTGGACGCCAAGCAAATCAATTAACCGGCTTAAAATCGCAAATTGCTGGCGTAGCTGGCGCATATTTTGGAGCGCAAGGAGCAATGAAGGCATTTCACGCTACTATCGGAGAAGCAGCACAGTATGAAGCCAGTGAGGTCGCAGTAAAGGCGATTTTTAACGATGATGAAGCGTCTAGCGCTTACTTAAAAATGGTCGATTCAATGGCACTGGATAGTCCGCTATTAAATTCGAAGGATATGTTAGCAAGTTCAAAAGGTTTAGTCGCAATGACAAAGGACGTCGGGGAGCTAGGAAAAGCATGGTCGATTGTCGAGCGATTACAAGTGCTTGATCCAACGCAAGGCACAAGTGGAGCTTCATTCGCATTAAAAGAGGTTTTTCAGGGAGATTCACTAAGTATGGTCGAGCGTTTCGGTCTTGATAAAAAGGCGCTTAATCAGATTAAGAAAATGGCAATACCTGAGCAAGTCGCAGCAATTAGTGCGCTACTCGACGGTATGGGTGTTACGCAAGCAACCGTTGATGCAATGGGTAAAACAACGCTCGGATATTGGTCGCAAATTGGAGAACGTGCTGAAACGTTTATGAGGACTATCGGAAATATGGGTAACTCGAAAATAGGCGACGTCCTCGGAGGAATCGTCAATAAACTCGACAGCATAAATCTCGATGATATAGCCGTTAAATTCGATGCAGCTATCGGTGGAGCAGTACAAGGCGTTATCGACTTTGCTAAAAAGGCGTGGGAAATGCGCGAGCCTATTATCGCAGCAGCTAAAGTATTCGGCACGTTCGTTGGAGCAATTGTCGGAATAGTAGTCGTAGCAAAAACGATTATGGGAATCGGAGCAGCCTTCGCGTTCCTAACTTCACCAATCGGACTAATAGCCGCTGGAATTACCGGCTTAGTATTCGGATTTAAGCGATTGTACGATAATAGCGATCAATTCCGAGAGCTTATCGACCGTATAACCGTAAAAGCCGGTGAGCTAATAACAGCGTTCCAGTCAGACGGAATCAGCGGATTATTCGATGCACTTCTCGGAGAAGGTTCATTCGACGGACTCGTTCAAAAATTCGAATCGTTGAAGGCTATTTTCGATACAGTCGTCGGTTTTATCCGAGGCAAGATTGAACAGCTTGCGCCAACAATCGAAAAGTTAAGCGGTATATTCTCGCAAGTTTGGGGAACGATTTCTAGCGTGTTTTCTACTGCATGGACGATTATTAGTCCGATTCTTAGCGGCTTGTGGTCGGTGCTACAAATGGTAGGTGACTATGCGGTAATCGTGTTCAATAACGTATTAGTTCCGGCTTTAGGCTTTGCGGCTCAGGCGTTTTCTACGTTATGGTCGATAGCCAGTCCTATTTTACAACTACTTGCCGCCGGTTTTGATTTATGGATGGCAGCATTAAAAGTTTTATGGGAAGTCGTACTAGCGCCATTTATCAAATTTATTGCAACAGGTGTTAAAAATGCGTTCGAGGCACTTACTGATGCATTATCAATCATACAAGGCGCATTTGACGGTGTGTCGGGTAAAGTCAGCTCAGTTTACGATAAAATCCGAGAATTTGCCGATTTCATTCGCAATGTTAAATTACCGGACTGGATTAAGAATGGTGTATCCACTGCGGTTAACTTCGTAACGGGTGGTAGCGATAAAAAAGCCATTCCAGGACACTATCATGGACTAGATAACGTTCCCTACGATAATTACACAGCATCTTTACATCGCGGAGAAAAAGTATTAACCGCTCAAGAGGCGAAGGCTTATCGTGAAGGTACATCGGGACAAGGCGTTAAGGCTGGCGGTAATACGCTTAACTTCACATTCAACGGTACTGGCGGTACAGACGAGGAGCAAGCGAGAAGAATCGCTGCAATAATCGCTCGAGAAGTAGAGGTGGCGTTAGGATGATTCGATTATTCGTAGGCACTTTAGATATAACAGATACCGTTAAGTCCGTCTCACTCGAAGGTAATTCAACGCAGTTTCACCGTACATTAACGGTGGAGCTGATTGCCTCCGTAGATGGTCGTAAGCCTTCGTTTAAGCTAGATGAAGGACAGGACGTCGCGTTCTTATTTAACGATAAGATTCGATTTAGAGGCGTACTTTTCTCGCAAGAAATCGGTTCAGACGGCTCGCTAAGTATTAAGGCGTACGATTCTAACGTTTATTTAACAAAGAATACGGATAGTAAACTATTCCGTGAAAAAAAGGCGTCGGAAATACTTACGATATTAGCGAGAGACTTCGGTATTCCTACTGGAACAATCGCAGACACAGGTTACGTTATACCATATTTACGCCTTTCTAATCTCACGTTACGCGACATGGTATTAAAGGCGTTGACGATAACGCAGCAACAAACTGGAAAGCGATTTTTCCTCGGAAACGAGAACGGGAAATTGACGCTAAATGCAGGCGTAGAGGCTAAAAGTTTCTTACTTGCTTCGGATGGTCAGAATTTAATGAGCGCAACGTATTCTCGATCCATTGACGACACTAAAACTCAGGTAAAGGTTATAGGCGGTCCAAAAGGCAAAGAAACGGTAGTAGTCGTTAAAGACGATGCCAAGCGTGCTAAATACGGTGCGTTACAAGCCTATGAGGAAATGGACGAGAAAGCGACGCCTTCACAAATTAAACAGCGAGCTACAACGTTATTACGTGAGCAATCCGGAGTCAAAGAGCAATTAACAGTCGAGGTATTAGGCGTTATTACGGTTGATATTGGAACGGCAGTATACGTCAGGAATGCAATGACTGGCACAAACGGAGGCTATTACGTAACTAACGTAAGGCATAACATCGCGAACAGCTTGCACACGATGGAGCTTGAATTAACGCGTACTTATGAGCTACCGGACATCGACCTTAACGACGATGAATTAAAGCCGGAAACGGTTAAGCAGAAGGCTAAAAGGCCAGCAAAGAAGGAGGTAACTAAGAAATGACAAACCTAGAAGGAAACGGGTATGAGAGGATTGCGCAGTTAGCGCGAGGTAATAATAAGACGCCTCTTTCGATTACACAAGCTACAGTAACGGCAGAGCCTCCGGATTTATCGGTAAGAGTTGACGGAGACAGCTTCGACACACCGAGCGAAGGCTTAGTCGTTGCAGATGAATTACTGACACATACGCGCACGATCGACTTTAAAGGCGGTACAATTAGCGGTAATGTGAACGGATTTCATGGTCCAGGTAATCTAACGTCACTAACGATTACAGATGGAGAATTGACGGTTAAGAGTCCGCTTAAAGTAGGCGATAAAGTGATCGTAGCAGTAGCAGACGACGGCCAGTTGATTTATGTACTGGCGAAAATAGGATAAAGAAAAGGCAGGCGCTCATAACTGAGTGTCTGCCGATTTTTTTATGTCTAATGTAGCCTAACGGAAATTGCTCCGATGGGAAGTAACCGGATATAGCGAAAAATCGGCGCATTATATAGAAGAAACTCAAACGGAGCATGTCCGAAAACTTCCACTTTTCGAGTGTTTCTAACGCTACATATGGCGACAGAATGAGCGATTTTAACTCCGCATTAATCGGCAAATGCACGTTAGTAGACGTAAGTATTATCGGCTAGAACGTCTGAATGCGCGTGCTATCCAAACGCTTTGAACAATCGGAAGTATTACCGCATTGATAATACAGCGTTATAAGGCGCATATAATAGTAGGAACGCCGTTTAACAGGCGGAATAGTATGTAATGTACGGTAATGGAATAACGGGTAATGTACGTAATACAGGGGCAACCGAGGAGGATTAGACGAGGGCTTGGCGAACTCACGGGGTATAATATACGTATATAGCGGATGTATAAAAGTGGCGTATTTTATGCAGAGGAAACAAATCGAACTGTTTCAGTTACTTAACGTAAGTATGCGATAACATTACGTTTGCAAGAAATGTATAGAATATTGCATACGGATAATTAAGCGGAAGTTGAAGAACGTTGATATGACGCTACTTTAGTTTAAATCGAGTTTACATAATGTAGCTTATAGGAAGCTGTAAACGTATTTTTATACAGTTCTTAATCATCGTTATATATCGAATGTATGTACGCTTTTATGTAAATTTGCCGATAGTCTCGCGCCCCAAGCGCCTTTCCACAAACGCGCGCATCTGCCAAACGCTTTTTCTAAGCAACTTTTTTTCATCGGGGGGTTATAGCCGATAATATGCGTTAACTTTACGTCATTGTTGTTTACCCAAGACGCTACATATTCCGCAGCAAGTATCCGCTATAAAAATTTCCGCTACAATTTTTTTATACTCGATAGGTGCAGTTTACGTAGTAAAACCGCTGTCAAATCGTATTGAGAGCGTTCGAAAATCGGAAAGCCGGATAGTTGGTCGATTGGATTCGTTAAAATACGTCGATTTTGCGTTAATATAGATAGAGGGAAATCACATGATTTATTTGCGTCGGAAATGCGTTGAAAGTCAGTAGTACCAAGGGTTTTCGGTGAAATTTATCTTGCAAATATTTAGCGGTGATGGTATCGTAAAAATCACTTAAGGAGAACGCGATCAGTCGACGTCGCAGAAAAGGAGAATAGCGCTAATGAATAAGTTTATTTACAGTGGTTCCTACGTTTCTAATATGAGCGGATACGCACCATCGACAATACGTAATAAAACACCGGAACTTATTAAATTATATCCTCTATTTGCGATTAAAGTCGACGCAAACAAATGGCGTTATGATGAGCGGGCTTGTGCGGTATTTATTATTATTAAAAATGAAGTATTCCCAAGTGAGTATAATAGCGTAGAACAGTTCGCTATCACTGCTGTCTATCATTCACAAATTTCGGATAAATAGTTCTTGCTATAACCGTCACATCAATGTAATATAGACGATAAATATAAGTCGTTAATAACTGCGAAGGCTGCCGTCAGAATGACCGCTAAACTTTCGTTGTATAATCGTTAATTATAATAAGTAAAACCGCTACAAGCTACGTAGAATGAGCGTTTTATCGACGTTCGGCTATACGGTGCACCATATGAAGTCAAAACCGACAAATTCGGAATTCATTGCCATGATTGCGGACAAGATTCGTATTGAAATGGTAGCTTCATAATTTAATATATTATTTAAACACGTTCATTTTCAGCTCGAATGATTATGGGGGTGTTTTTTTTTTTTTTTTTTGATTTAAGTTTAATATGTGTGGGGAGGGGGAATAGAT
>NZ_JAXCLE010000016.1:0-87113 GCF_037027585.1 Solibacillus ferritrahens
AATAGAGGGCATATTCCCTCGAAGAGGAGAACTTTTACAGAACTTCGGGACCTAATTTGATAAAAGAAATGACAAAAGGCATCGAGAGACGAGCTCTCGATGCCTTTTGTCGACAATCTGAGCTGTTGCCTGTAATAATACAGACAACAGCTTTTATAATATGGAGTTCGTTTTATTCAGGTTAGCTTTTCCTTCTTATCTATAGTACGCATTTTCTTTGCAGCAAAATAGGATGGCAATACCATGCCGAATAAAACGAGAATAATTCCACCAACCTGTATAATCGTTAAGCTTTCTTTTAATACAATAACGGATACGATAATTGCTACGGGCAGTTCCATCGCACTTAAAATTGAAACGAGTGCTCCGCCAACTTTTGGTGCAGCAATCGAGAATAGTAAAATCGGTAAAATAATCCCGAATAAACCAAGTGCCATCCCAAACTTCCATAGTCCGGTACCTAATTGCCCGTTCCATATAATTTCAGGTGTTAAAAAGATGGAAATAACAATGAGTGCAATAACGGACAGAATAAATGTTCTACCTATCATTGTCACACCTTCAACTCTGCGGGCATTAATCTGTAGAAATGCAGCAAAAGTAAAAGCAGCAGCCAAGCCCAGTGCCCATCCTTGCCATGCAATTTGTGACAAATCTACATCGATAATACCAGCGGCCAAAATCGTTCCAGCAAGTAAAAAGGCCAAAGAGAATAGCTCAATACGGCTTGGAAGACGTTTGTTCGCGAAGCAATTCATAAAGAGCCCAATCCAAGTAAATTGGAAAAGCATCACGACAGCTAGTGATGCCGGCAAATAATTTAATGATTGTCCGTAAAAAATCCCCGTAACAGCAGTACAGATCCCTGCAATTAAAAGGGTCAATGCACCGGACTTTGTAACTTTCGGTAAAGTTCGTTGTGTTAAGATAAATAATAAAAGCGCCAGTAAAAAGCCAAAGAAGTATTGGCTAGTCACGGCTTCTGCTGATGTATAACCATGCTGCATGGCAACTTTTACAATAGTTGATAGTATGCCATAACTGCTTGCTGCAATGACGATCAGCAGTGAGTAAATCCAATTTTGTTTCATTGTGTTTCTTCCTATTCTATAGCGATTTCACCATATGATGAAATGGCTCGTTAATAATTGTCCAGTTTTCGGTTGTAGAGTAGCCCATCCGTTCATATAAGCGTCTAGCATCAATTTTCTCCAATTCCACATTTAAAGCAATTTTGCTGTAGCCTAATTGCTTACCCTTTTGTTCAGCAAACTGCAAAAGGCGCGTTCCAATACCAAGACCGCGTGCTTCTTTGGAAACACAAATTGTATCAATATAATATTCATCCATATGAGCCTCTACATCTAACGTAATATGGATGCCTTTTCCAGCTAGTTGTTCTTCCAATTGACGATCAAGCTTGTGTCCAAGTAGTCCGTCATATAGCACGACAATCCCCAAGATTTCGCTATTTTTTTCAGCTACATATGTATTTAAATAGCTATGTCGGTTAGTAGTTTCTGTAACTAACTGCTCTAAAGACGCTAATATTTTTGTGGGATCGTCTTGTCCAGTCAAATTATTTGCAATGTCGCCAATAGCGTCATAAATTAAAGGGGCAATAGCGGATGCATCTTTTATTTCCGCATTACGAATAATAATCGTCATCTAAATCCTCTCCTTACCGAAACACAGTATAACAGAAATAAATATAGTTCGCTAAAAAACGATTAGTTTCAGAATAGTACAAAGTTTTATAAATCGTTCTTTTCTATGGTAAATTAGTAAGAACATATTACGTCGGAGGTTAGACAATTAATGAGTCAATTAGACAAAGAATTCATCTTAGTGTATGGAGATGCATTCGTTGATTATATTGCAAATGACAAAACGAATACGTCATTCACGAAGTTTTTGGGAGGCGCTACAATCAATGTAGCCGCAGGTATTAGTCGAATTGGTGCTCCGTCAGCCCTTATTACGATAACAGGAGATGACGAAACATCGGAATTTTGTCGCCAGGAGATCGCAAAAGAAGGCGTCAATTTAGATTTTGCTGTATTTGATGAGAAGAAGCGTGTAAGTGGAGTATACGTTCATTTAACAGAAAACTGTGAGCGTGTATTTAAAGATTATGTCGATGAGACGCCGAATTTACAAGTAACACCTGAGCAATTGAACGAGGAAGCTTTCAAACGCGCTTCCATTTTAAATGTATGTTCGGGAACAATGTTTGAAGAAACAGCCTTAAAAACGACACGTACTGCAGTGGAGATGGCAAAGGATAAAGGAGCGATTATCGCCATCGATGCGAATATTCGTCCTTTACGTTGGGAATCCGAAGATATTTGCCGCGAAACGGTTGCGTCGTTTTTTGAAGATGCCGACATTTTAAAGCTGACAGATGAAGAGTTGTTTTTCTTAACAGAAACAACAACGATTGAAGAAGGCTTACAAAAGCTGGACGAGCTATTAGTACCGATTGTTTTAATTACTGTAGGTGCTGATGGTGCATATGCCGTACTCAATGGTGAAGTGACACATGTCCCTGTTGATCGCGTTGTTCCAGTAGACACAACAGGTGCTGGTGATGCATTTATGGCAGGCGTTCTGCGCTATGTTCATTTTAATGGACTGCCAACAGTGAAAGAGGATTTAGTAGACTGTGTGGCATTTGGTAATAAGCTAGGCGCAATGGCTGCAACAAAAGCGGGTGCATTAACAGCACTGCCAAACTATGAAGAAATAAAACATTTAATTAAATAGTAGAAAATATGCAGGGTGTCTAGTTTTGGACAGCCTGTTTTTTGGTTATTAAGAAACCATTAGTTGACAAAATCATTAAATTGAAACAATTAGTCGCTATAAAAACGTATCATTTCTTCTTATAATTAGGTTAAGAGGTGACGGGATGGATAACTTTCAATTTGCGACCATTTTTATGAATAATAGAAAAAAATTAAATGTAACGCAAGAGGATATTGCCCGTTTTATGGGCGTTTCCAGAGCAGCTGTGTCGAAATGGGAGAAAGGGCAAAGTTATCCCGACATATCATTATTGCCAAAGCTTGCAACGTATTTTAATGTATCGATTGATGAATTGTTAGGGTATAAACCACAATTGACGAATGAGCGGATTATGAATATGTATGCGGAGTTGGCTCGACGCTTTTCTAAAGAGCAATTTGAAGAGGTAGATAGGACTATCGAGTTACTGATTGAGGAATACTATTCCTGCTTTCCTTTTTTGCTGAAGATGGCGCAGCTTTATGTGAATTACTTTAACAAGGCAGGGGATACGGATAAGGTAACCAAAAAAATCCAGGCACTTTGCAAACGTGTAAAGGAATTTAGCGGGGATTATAAACTGACGAATGAAGCCAATTTACTGCAGGCACTTTCGTATATTTTAAAAGGGGAACCTGAGCAAGTAATTGAGCTTTTAGGAGAAGATGCGATTATTCAGCTTGGCAGTGAACAGTTAATCGCGACTGCACAAATGATGCTCGGCAACACGGAGAAGGCGAAGGAAATTTTCCAGGTTAATATGTATCAGCAATTGCTGTGTGTTATTTCAAATGCGAGCGAGGCGTTACTGTTAGAAGTGGACAATGAGACATATTTTGAACAATCGGTCCGCCGTATTGAAACAATGATTGAAATCTTCAATATTGAACGGTTAAACGTTCATACAGCACTGCTGTTTTATATAAGGGCATCGAGCGGATATGCGATGCAAAATAATATAGAGCAGGCTATTCGCTGTATTGAGCGCTATGTAAAAGTTTGTTTGCAAATGGTTTTCCCTCTTCGGCTTACAGGCGACGATTATTTCTATTTGCTGGACGGATGGATTGCTAGGGAAGTAATGCTCAGCTCGCAAACACCCCGTGATGAAGAAACTATAAGAAGCTCGATTTTAGAAGGCATTGCCAATAATCCGATGTTGGCGAATATCCAACAAGATGTACGTTATAAAAATTTAATCGTTAATTTGAAGCATCATTTAAAATTTGAGGAGGAATTGTAAAATGGAAGCTTTATCAAATATTCCGTGGGGGTTGATTGCCCCGCTATTAGTATTACAGTTTGTGTTGGCGACAGTAGCGATTGTTGATATTGTTCGTATTCATGAAACACGCGGACCGAAATGGGTTTGGATTATCGTGTCACTATTTGTCAATACGCTTGGACCGATTGCGTATTTTCTTTTTGGACGTAAAAATCAATGATATGCATTGAAGTGAAAGAATTAACGAAACAGTTCGGCCCAAAAAAAGTAGTGGATGGTTTATCGTTTTCATTACCAATGCATACGTCAACAGCACTAATTGGTCCAAATGGTGCTGGGAAGACAACTGCGCTTTCTATGCTTGCCCATTTAATGGAGCCGACAAGTGGTCAGATTATCATGCCTAATGTAAAAGATATGCGTAGTGCAATTGGGTTTTTGCCGCAATATCCACAATTCTACTCGTGGCTGACAGCACTTGAGTATATGGAAATGGTGGCGAGTTTAAGTAATCTTGACAAACGTGCTTTAAAAAGCGAATGCAAAAAGATGCTTGCGTTTGTTGGGTTAGAGGATGCCATGAATAAGAAAACCGTCACATTTTCAGGTGGAATGAAGCAACGATTGGGCATTGCACAGGCGCTCGTTCATAAGCCAAAACTTTTATTATTGGATGAGCCGGTATCAGCACTGGATCCTGTTGGGCGTCGTGAAGTAATGAATTTACTAAAGGAAGTGCAGGAGCAAACGACGATATTGTATTCAACACATATTTTAAATGATGCAGAGGAAATGACGGATCAGCTATTGTTTTTACGTGACGGGCAATTAGTAGAACAAGGCTCATTGCAGCGAGTCAAGGAGAAGTTTCAGGAGCCACGCTATAAAATCACGTTTTCTCACGAGAACGAAGCGCAGCAATTTACTGAGCAAACGGCACTTCAAACGCAATGGGCAAAAAATATCGTCTATATTGAGATTTTGGAAGATCGACCGACTATGCAGCAGCTGTTGTACCAGCTTGCCATTTCACCATATGAAGTGCTGAAGGTGGAACGACAGACAGCAAGCTTGGAAGAAATCTTTATGAAGGTGGCTGGCAAGAATGCAACAATTTAAAGCACTTTTTTTAAAGGAATGGCGTGAAAGTGTACGGAGCTTTAAACTATTATGGATTCCGCTCGTATTTATATTGCTTGGAATTAGTGACCCAATAATGAATTATTTTATGGAAGATATTTTAAAAGCTGTCGGCAATATGCCGGAGGGTTTTATGATGACATTGCCTGAATTCCAGCCTGCCGACCTTTTGATGGCGTCGACCGGTCAGTTTCAGTCGATTGGTTTACTCGTATTAATAGCGGCTTATATTGGTATATTTAGCCGGGAACGCCAAAATGGAACGGCAACGCTCATCTATGTTCGACCTGTTTCTTTTACGGCAATGTATGCAAGTAAATGGATGGTAGCAAGCATCATCGCTATGATTAGTGCGATTGCCGGCTATGCGGGGAGTATGTATTATACTGCATTGTTGTATGGGACTGTAGACTGGATGAAGTTTTTTGCGATGTTGGGGACGTATTGTCTATGGTTACTATTTGTCATGGCTGTAACCGTTGCAATGAGTGCGGCATTCAACACGTCAATTGCAGCAGCCGTTACGATTGTAATTATATCGTTAGGTTTGTTCATCGATTCGCTGTTTGGTGGTTTTTGGAGTGTAACACCATGGAAGCTTGCGAATTACGGAATAGCGCTTCTAACAGATAGTGTACTTTTGAAAACGTATTGGCTCACAGTACTTATGGTTGTGGGCCTGACGATTTTGTCCATTGTTCTTGGTATAGTAATGAGCCGGAAAAATATGCGCCAACTAAATATTTAATTATTCAGTAGAGACCGATTTTTTTAACCGGTCTCTCTTTTTTATTTTAGGAAAATATTATGAGGAAGGCGGACTGGCATTTTTGACGCTAATATAAAGTGAACCGTTTTCTAAAATTTGTACATAATAAAGGTCTTCAACTGAATGATAGTTTTTCTTGGATAGTTTTTTAAGTAGCCATTCTTCCGTTAATTGGAGCTCATTTAAATTTTCTTTAATAATTTTCCCGTCTGATATAAGCTCTGTAGGTAAATACTGTGGAGTAGGAGCTGAAACATTCACATCTTCTTTTGTTGCAGTACGGGCTAGTGGCTTTTTAAGTACACTTAGTTCGCCATTTGTTTCAAAAACAGCAAACTGTACCTCATCAAATGAGAAAATACTTTGCTCGCGCAGTAGCATGGCAAGTTCATCGGTATGAAGACGTGCTTTTTTTAAGTTGTCATTTAAAATAATACCATTTTGAATGACAATACTTGGCTTATCATCGAATAAAACACGAGCTTTTTTCGATTTTAACGTAATGAAGCTAATAAAAAGAGTAAGGACCGCCCACCATATAAGTGAGACCAGCCCGTCTAGAAAGGGTGTCTCTACTTGTGCGGAGATTTCCGCTGCAATTGAACCGAATGTAATACCTGTTACATAGTGGAAAAAAGTAAGCTGGCTTAATTGTTTTTTGCCAATTATGCGTGCAAGTAGTAATATAGCAAAAAATGCACAGCTTGAACGCCAGAGCATTTCAAATAAGTTTAGTTCCAATTTATAATCACTCCTTATAGCGAATAGCATGGGCAAACATAAAAGGAAATATGCGATTTTATCTAATAGAAAGAATGTGAAAACAGATGTCGGCTACAATTGAAAAACAATCAAATCCTGTCTATCCCATTATGGTAGCGATCGGGATATGTCACTTAATCAATGATACGATGCAGGCAGTTATACCGGCGATGTTTCCGCTACTGGAACGTGATTTAGGGTTAACGTTTACCCAGCTTGGTATGATCTCGTTCGTCCTCAATATATTTGCAAGCCTACTACAACCAGCTGTCGGATTTATGACGGATAGAAAGCCGTTTCCCTATGCATTGCCAATAGGGATGGTCAGTTCGTTTATTGGTCTATCATTGCTCATCTTATCAGGACAGTACTGGATGATTTTAGTGTCGGTCATCTTTTTAGGTATCGGCTCAGCGATTTTTCATCCTGAGGGCTCGCGTGTATCTTTCATGGCTGCAGGGAATAAACGTGGATTGGCACAGTCGATTTATCAAGTAGGGGGAAATAGTGGACAAGCATTGGCGCCATTATTAAGTGCCTTTTTAATATTACCGTTTGGTATGAATGGAGTCGCGTTTATCCTCATTTTTACATCCATTGGTATTTTTCTGTTAACGAAAATTTCGATTTGGTACAAACGTCAGCTTGATGCAGAAAAAAAGTCCAACATAAAGAAGATACTCGTTTCCTCATTGCCGCCCTTAACAAAAAAGCAAGTAACAATGGCACTTATTGTGCTACTGCTCCTCATTTTTGCACGTTCGTTTTACGTGACGAATATAACGAGTTTTTATGTATTTTACTTAATTGAGCAGTATGGAATGAGTGTAGAGCGGGGACAGCTATTTATCTTTACGTTTATGGCATTCGGGGTCGTGGGGACATTTTTCGGGGGTCCTTTATCAGATCGCTTTGGAAGGAAAAACATTATATTGCTATCGGTTATCGCACCTATCCCGTTTTGCCTGGCGCTGCCATTTGTCCCGGTGCAGGCTGTACTACTGTTTTTAATTATTATCGGAATTCTTATCATGATTAGCTTTACGGTAACCGTTGTGTACGCCCAGGAGCTTGTTCCTTCCAAAATTGGCACGATGGCTGGCTTAACAATTGGCGTGGCATTTGGAATGGGGGCAATTGGATCTGTCGTTATCGGAATGGTGATAGACGGGCTGGGGCTAAAGTTTACGATGATCGCTGTATCTGTTTTAACATTATTATTGCTAGTCGCCCTTTTTCTGCCAAGGGACCGAGTTGAGCATGCAAAATAGTATTTCTAAACAAATTAACCCCCTCCCCATAATGGATTGGGGAAGGGGTATGGTTTATTCGTTTTCCAGGCGGCCAGCCAATGGGATACGATCAGGATCAGTTACAAGTGCTTCAGTAATATTTACTTCGTGCATTTTGTTGTCAAAATTAAATTTAAAGATACCATTATCAAAATCTGTGCCGATTTCCTTAAAGAAAATACCTTCGATAAAGGCAATCTTAGGACAAGTGAAGGCGATTTTATAATGGCCGTTTTCTTTGATTAAATAAGCGCGTACGCCTTTTTCGAAAATATCGATCAGTTCATCATCTGATGGATGTTTAACCGAAACGATATGGAAATCAACAAAGGGTACTTCCTTTAAAAGGACATTTAAAAACGAACCTTTCGTAATTTCCTCCCAGCGACTTTGCGCACTTTGACCTACAATGATTTGCGTAATATTATAGTTTGTCGCCACTTCTGTAATTACTTTATGAATTGGGCGTTTTTCGTTATCTTTAATGAAGAACTCTTCTACATCCAACTCATTAGTTAGTTCTTTCCACTGTTCAATGTAACCGGATTTCTCCGCATCAAAAGCGTCAAGCGGCTTTGAGTCAACTGTCAGTACATATAATGGGCAGTCGAGTAATGTCGCAAGTTTGTGTCCACGGCGAATTAATCGCTCACCATTTTGTCCATAATATACACAAACTAAAATACTTTCATCCAATCGGCCTTTAACATGTTTCATTTTAGTTCGCACCTCTTTTTCTTATCCTATAATAATTTATTGAATCGAATATGTTTTGAGAAATTAAGCATAATTGAGATAAAAAGAAAGCTATTACAGTGCATTGCACACTTTATTATTGTATACTTATTTCTGTGATGTTTATTTATATTCAGTAAATTTTACGTGATTTCTCTTACTTGCAGCATTTTATTTTAAAAAATAAATTTGATTAATTTTGAAATATAATCTCTATATGCCACATTATTATGAAGTGAGTTAAATAGATAGTCAAGTGTGATTAATTAAATTTAGTGTGATACATAGTTTTGTTGACTTTATTTTGTAGGAGGTTTTTGCTTTTGATTGTCACGCTATCAATTGTGCTGCCCTTTATTGCTGCAGCATTAATTCCGTTTATATACAGGTATTTTAAGAACATTCACTTAGGGTGGTTTGTATTAGTCGTACCTGTCGTTTTATTTTCGTTTTTAGCTACATATATCCCTCGAGTTGCAAATGGCGAAGTATTCGTCAAGACGTTTGAGTGGATCCCCTCTTTCGGTATTAATATCACTACTTATCTGGATGGATTGAGCATGATTTTCAGTTTGCTCATTACGGGAGTAGGTAGCTTAGTAATACTGTATTCAATTTTCTATTTATCAACGAAAGAATCATTGCATCATTTCTATTGTTACTTATTACTATTCATGGGCGCTATGCTAGGCGTCGTCCTTTCAGATAATTTAATGGTGCTCTATGTATTTTGGGAATTAACGAGTGTTTCCTCATTCCTTCTAATCGCATTTTGGCATCATCGTAAAGCATCTCGTGCAGGTGCGCGCAAAGCAATGACCATCACAGTATCTGGCGGCGTTGCGATGTTAGCTGGTTTTTTAATGTTATATGTTGCGTCAGGCACGTTTAGTATACGGGAAATTGTCGCAAATTTAGAAGTTGTGCAATCCAGTGTATACTTTGTACCCGCGATGTGTTTAGTGCTTTTAGGTGCATTTACGAAATCCGCTCAATTTCCTTTCCATATTTGGTTGCCGGATGCAATGGAGGCGCCGACACCGGTTTCCGCGTATTTGCACTCTGCCACAATGGTTAAAGCAGGCATTTACCTCGTTGCGCGTACAACGCCTATTTTCGGTGGTCACGAAGTATGGTTTTGGGCAGTGAGTGGGGTAGGTCTCCTTACTTTGTTCTGGGGATCATTCAATGCCGTCAAACAGTTCGATTTAAAGGCATTACTGGCCTATTCAACAATTAGTCAGCTTGGATTAATAATGTGTTTATTTGGTCTTGGCTCTGCTGCACTACATTCTGGCTATTCTACGGAATCCGTCATTTATACACAGGCCACTTTTGCGGCTTTGTTCCATTTAATCAATCACTCAACATTCAAAGGCGCACTCTTTATGATGGTAGGTATTGTCGACCATGAAGTAGGGACGCGTGATATTCGCCGTTTAGGTGGATTGATGTCACTTATGCCATTTACATTTACGATAGCTGTTATCGGTAGTGCCTCAATGGCAGGCTTACCACCATTCAATGGATTTTTGAGTAAGGAAATGTTCTTTACGGCAACGTTAAAAATTACTGAGCTGGATCTTTTTTCGCTTAATAGCATCGGTGTTTTATTCCCCATTATCGCATGGGTAGCAAGTATATTCACCTTTATTTACTGTGTCATTATCGTTATGCGTACATTCTTCGGCAAAATTCAGCCAGATCGTCTGGAAAAGCCACCGCATGAAGCGCCATTCGGTATGTTAATTTCACCTTATATTTTAGTTGCATTTGTTGTAGGAATTTTCATCTTCCCGAATGTGCTGGGACATTATATTTTAAGTCCTGCAATGGCAAGTATTTATCCAATGTTCCCGTCGGTAGAAGATATGACGCCTCATATTGCTGCATGGCATGGGCATATAAATCCGGAGCTTATTATGACAGCAGGTGTCATCATAATTGGGGTTCTATTATATCGTGTATTAAAAAAATGGCGTCCAATCTATCAGCTGATTCCGCCAAGTTTCACACTAAATGCTTTGTATGAACGTGTGATTACTTCAGGCGAGGATGTATCAGGACGTGTAACGAATCGTTATATGAATGGTAATCTAACCTATTACTTTGTATATATTTATGTGTTTTTTGTTGCCCTTTTAGCGGGTTATATGATTTATGCGGATGCGTTTAGCTGGGATCCTTCAAAGGACTCCGTAATTGAGCCTTATGAGTTGGTTTTGGTGTTCGTTATGATTATGGCTGCCGTGGCAATTATTTTTGCCAAACAGCGTATTACTGTAGTGCTGTTAAACGGGGTACTCGGATATTCTGTGGCATTTTTCTTCGTTGTATTTAGAGCACCTGATTTAGCGCTCACACAGTTGGTCGTCGAGTCTGTGACAACAGCATTGTTCCTGCTTTCTTTTAAATATTTACCGAAGCTTAAAAACGAGTATTTACCGAAGAGTTGGAGATTTGCGAAAGTAACTATTTCCATAGCAGTTGGTGCAACTGTTACACTTATTGGCTTAGCGGTAATGAATTACGATCGATTTGAGCCGATTTCGAAGTACTTTGAGGACTCGTATAATTTAGCAGGCGGGCAAAATATCGTCAACACGATTTTAGGGGATTTCCGTGCATTTGATACGATGCTGGAAGTAGTTGTACTCTTTATTGCGGGTCTAGGCATCTACACACTTATTAAGCTAAAGGCGAAAAAGGGGGATGCAGACGTTGAAAGTAAATGATGTTATTTTAAAATCAGTTGTACGAGGCGTTGTGTTCATCGTCTTTACGCTTGGTATGTACTTATTTTTTGCAGGACATAATGCCCCGGGCGGTGGATTCATCGGTGGATTAGTACTCGGTTCGGGGATTGTGCTGTTGTATTTGACGTACGATATTGAAACGGTGCATAAAGGCATGCCGTTTGATTTTAAGAAGGTTGCTGCATTCGGTGTATTGCTAGCAACTGGTTCAGCTATTGCCTCCCTTTTCTTTAATGTACCTTTTTTAACACAGGCAGATGGCTATTATAATCTCCCATTATTGGGGGAAAAGCATTTGTCGACTGTTACGATTTTTGAAGCAGGTGTGGCATTGACGGTTGTCGGTACACTCGTAACGATTATTTTAAATATAAGTGAGGATGAATAGTATGGAATCTTTAATGATTGTACTTGTCGGCATTCTGGTAACAGTCGCTACTTATTTAATCCTCTCTCGTAGTGTAATACGTGTCATTGTCGGCACAGCCATTCTTTCGCATGCCGTTCATTTATTACTATTGACGGTTGGTGGTTTAAAGAAGGGGAGTGTTCCGCTTTTAGGCCAGGCGGCAGCTCCGTTTACTGATGCTTTGCCACAGGCTTTGATTTTAACAGCGATTGTTATTAGTTTTGCGGTTACGGCATTTTTACTAGTACTGGCTTACCGGATGTACTTAATGAATGGAACCGATGATCTAGAGGAGCTTGGAGGGTCATCAGATGAATAATATAATTGTTTTACCTTTAATTGTGCCGATTATTACGGCAACGCTATTAGTATTTTTAAATAATAATATTAAGCTTCAACGAATTGTAAGTTTGATTACGATGATTTTTGTAGCATGCATTTCTGTTGTATTGCTGCAGCTTATTCAAACTGAAGGAATACTTCGGTTAGACTTCAGTGGATGGATGCCGCCATTTGGTATTTTATTTGTAGCCGATTCGTTTTCGGTACTGCTCGTATTGACGGCAAGTATCGTAACGGCTGTTTGTTTAATTTATGCATTTTCGACAATAGGTGAGCGTCATGAGAAAATGTACTTCTACCCATTTGTATTGTTTTTAATTGCAGGGGTAAATGGTTCTTTTTTGACAGGCGATATTTTCAATCTATTTGTTTGTTTTGAAGTTATGCTGCTCGCTTCTTATGTCCTAATCGCTTTAGGTGGGGGAAAGATGCAGCTGCGAGAGTCTATCAAGTATGTATTAATTAATGTTGTGGCATCTTGGATGTTCCTAGTGGCACTTGCTTACTTGTACGGAACATTAAAGACGCTTAATATGGCGCATATTGCACAGCGTGTGGCAGAGGCAGGGCAAGATCCATTGCTGACGGTCGTGTCACTTACTTTCCTAGTAGTTTTCGGTTTAAAGGCCGGATTACTATTATTCTTCTGGTTACCTGGTTCATACAGTGTGCCACCGACAGCTGTACAGGCATTATTTGCAGCGTTACTAACAAAGGTTGGTATGTATGCACTGTTCCGTACATTTATGTTGATGTTCCCATTACAGCCGGAAATCACCCATACGATTATCGGCGTGATGGCAGGGGCAACGATTATTGCAGGATGCATGGGCGCGTTTGCCGGACGAGATGTACGGACGATTGCTACCTACAATGTAATTATTAGTGTAGGCTTTATATTAGTGGCACTTGCAGTTGGTACAGAAGATGCGATGGCAGGGGCGGTCTATTACTTAGTACATGACATGCTTGGTAAGGCATTACTGTTTTTACTTATTGGTACGATGATACTTGTAACGGGTGAAGTTGTCGTGAAGAATATGAATGGATTAATCCGGATTTATCCCTTGTTCGGTTGGATTTTCTTTATTATGATGTGCGCGCTTGTTGGTATCCCGCCATTGAGCGGTTTCATCGGAAAAGTACTTATTGGTCAAGGTGCTATTGAAACGGAGTCCTATGTGTTACTAGCGTTGGCATTCGGCTCAAGTATTATCGTAATGTATTCTTTACTGCGTATTTTCCTGGCTTCGTTTTTTGGAGAAACATCCATTAATGAAGAAGATAAAATGCCGATTCCACGGGGCGCAATGGCTTCATTTATAATATTGGCCATTTTCATTATTGGATTAGGCGTTGGCGCAGAAGGTTTGGCAGTTTATGTGAATGATGCAGCTTACACATTATCGAATCCTTCCGTGTACATCGATGCGATTTTAAATACGAATAAATAAAAGGAGGGTGAGCACATGTTAGGTCAGTTTATTATTAATTTATTTATAGCAACGCTTTGGTTTTTACTTAAAGATGATCCGATGGCAGATTTTACGACATTCATGTCAGGATTTTTAGTCGGAACATTGATTCTATATGCCATGCATCGGTTCTTTGGAACACAATTTTATTTGCGCCGTGTGTTAAAGATTATTAAGCTCATCCTTTTATTTATTCAGGAGCTGCTCTTATCAAGTATTTCTGTATTAAAACAAGTGTTGGACCCACAGTTGAAAATAACACCGGGTATTTTTATATATGAAACAAAACTAAGAGGCGACTATCAAGTCACAGCATTAGCGCTGTTATTAACGTTAACACCGGGGTCTGTTGTGATGGAAGTATCAGAAGATAACAGTACGTTTTATATTCATGCGATGGATATAGAGGAATCGAAAGAAACGGTAATCCGTTCAATCGGCAAGTTTGAACGTGCCATTTTGGAGGTGACACAATGATCGATCTGATTTTAAAAGCGGCACTTGTATTATTTATGCTGGCAATCGCGCTGTCCCTTTACCGTGTGATAAAAGGACCTTCACTACCTGATCGCGCAATTGCACTAGATACCATTGGTGTAAATTTAATTTCCGCGATTGCCATTGTCTCTATCGTATTAAATACAAAGGCGTTTTTAGAGGCTATTCTAATTTTAGGTATTTTAGCGTTTATCGGAACAATTGCATTCTCGAAATATATCGAAAGAGGTGTCATTGTTGAACGTAAATCAGCTGATTGAGTTAATGGCGGCACTGCTTATTTTAGTTGGTGCCATCGTGAGTGTGATTAGTGCATTCGGTATGATTCGATTGCCGGACGTGTACACACGCTCGCATGCTGCGACGAAAAGTGCGACACTTTCTGTATTACTTTGCCTATTCGGTGGGTTCGTGTATTTTTGGATTCATGATGGCTATGTAAGTATTCGATTAATTTTAGGGATTATTTTCGTATTTATCACAGCACCGGTATCCGGACACTTAGTATGTCGGGCAGCGTATCGGTCACGCGTACCGCTAGCAGAAGGTTCTGGAGACGATGCCTTAAATGAAATTTTATTTGGCGAGGAAAATATCCAAGTAAAAGAAGAAGTAGAGGCAACATTAAAAGAAATTAAAGAATAAATATATAAGGCATTTTAGAAGTGGGGAATAGACACTTCTAAAATGCTTTTTTGCTGCCTAAATTTTTTTAGTTATCCACAATCTATAATAAATGATATTTATTATAGTAAAAAATTATATAAAAATTGATTTTATATAAAGAAATAGTGGATATTTTTTAATCTCTAATTAAAGTTTTGTGGATAACTTTTGGTCAACCTGTTGAAAAATCGTGATTAAATTGTGTATAACTCAATCGAAAGTGGATAACTTTGTGGATAAATAGTATATGTGGATAATATTTCTCGTTTTATTGACAAAAAAGCTAAGTTTATATATAGTACATTACAACACTAATGTACTGCATAATGCTGAAAGGAGGATTTCCTTGAATTTCAATGGTCAAAATACAGCACCTATTTATATTCAGATTGCAGAATGGATTGAAAATGAAATATTAGCTGACCGGTTGCTT
The DNA here is from genome assembly GCF_037027585.1 of Solibacillus ferritrahens. Classification (NCBI taxonomy): domain Bacteria; kingdom Bacillati; phylum Bacillota; class Bacilli; order Caryophanales; family Caryophanaceae; genus Solibacillus; species Solibacillus ferritrahens. Next base: position 15,290 of record NZ_JAXCLE010000016.1, read on the forward strand.
CCTGATGGCAAAGTGTATTCCCAATATCAGCTTGCGGAAATTTTTAATATTAACCCGGCAACAGCAGGGAAAGGACTAACGATTTTAGTTGAAAAAGAGATTTTATACAAAAAAAGGGGTCTTGGGATGTTTGTTGTAACAGATGCGAAACATCGAATTTTAACGACGCGCCGAAGTGAAACATTGACGAAGATGGCCAAGGAAATTGTACAGGAATCAAAGCGGTTGGGCGTACTGGATGAGGATCTGATTAAACTGATTAAGCATATTCAAAAAGAGGGGTGAGGACATGATTACGTGTAAACAGTTGCAAAAGCATTATGGGAAAAAGGAGATTTTGACCGATGTTTCTTTTCAGATTGATGAACCAAAAATTATCGGACTCATTGGGCGAAATGGTGTGGGGAAATCAACTTTATTGAAAATAATAGCCGGTCATGCAAAAGCTTCAAAAGGATACATAGAAGTGGTCGGTCAAAAGCCTTTTCAAAACTTAACTGTTGCGGCAAATGTAATTTTTATAGAGGATGCGATGACGTTTCCGGCAGTTTTGACGTTAAAGGAAATTCTTGAATCCGCCAAAAAGTTTTACGCGAAGTTTGCGACGGCTTTGGCTTTTAAGCTATTGAAGTTTAGTAATATATCGGAGAAAAATTATCATATCCAATTATCGAAAGGTCAAAAGGCTACGTTCAATCTAATTTACGGAATTGCCAGTCGTAGTGCCATTACCTTGCTGGATGAGCCAATGAATGGGATGGACGAAGCGATTCGGAATGATATGTACAGAGTGATTTTAAAGGATTTTATAGCCTATCCACGTGTCATAATAATTTCGAGCCATTACTTAAATGAGATGGAGCAGTTGATTGAAGATATTTTACTGCTTCATAAAGGGAAAGTGGCGTTGTTTGCACCGGTAGAGGAAGTGCAGGAGCTGGCGGTAAAGCTCGTTGGACAAAAGGGAAATGTGGAGCCCGCTTTAGATAAATATGAGGTGCTCACTACATATGAAAATGGTCCGATTTTTGAAGCGATTGTGAGAAAGAATGATTTGCCATTACCGGAGAATGTGCGGATGCAAGGCTTATCCGCAAGTGATGTATGTCAAGTATTAACGGCAACGGAAGGAGGATCCATTGATGACATCTATCGTAAAAGTGAGTCCGGCGCGGAATATTTATGAGCAGGTAAAGTGGAAGTGTAAGGCGTATAGCTCGATGTTTAGTACGGTGCTGATTTTATATATTTTACTGACACTACTTTCAGGTGGTGGAAGTGGCTCTTTAGGGATGGGACGCAGCTTCGTTAGCTATAGGGAACAATATTATACATTGGATTCCCTCTTTATATTTACTGTTTTGACGATGTTCATATTTGGTTGGTTGCTTGCATCAAAGTCCATTTCACGAGATAACTTTTCGATTGTCACGACAAACTATACAGAAGCTATTTCATCTGCATTGTTCCTAGTTGTGCTATGTATTTTTACATTGGTTGCTGCAATCAGTACATTATGGATTTCGATATTGGTCGACATTTTACGTACGGGTGATTTATTTATATTTCATAGCATGGAATACTCATTGCTAACATTTATTAGTTTTACAGTTTGCTCGTTACTGGCAGCGTCGATTGGCTACTTTATCCATGTTGTGTTTGATTTTTCGAAAATTGTGTTTGCGCTTTTATGTGCAGGGATGTTTCTCCTCATTCGCCAGTATACGATTGAACTTTGGGGAATTCTTTTTGGGGGGAGCGCGTTTCAAATTATTGGACGTAGTACAATTTATATTATTTTATTGTGGCTGCTCATTGTATTGATGCGCCAACGTAGAGAGGTGACGCGCACATGAGTATCGCTTTATTGTATTTCTTTTTAGTAATTATAGGGGTAACAATAACAGGTTTTTTCATAACGAAAATCCGTATTTGGAAGCCGAAACGGACATTGGTGTTTGTCGCTGTCTATTTTAGTTGTGGTCTTCTAGCCTTTGTCTATTTAATGTTTCTATCAGGCGATATCGCTAAAGCGCCTTCCAAAGAATTTTTACAAGAGCAGCGTATTGCTAATGAACAACTTTCAAGCGATTTAAAGTTACGAAAATTTGAAAGTTTAAAAGAAGAGCATTTAAAGTTTACGAAGACATTTGAAGCAACAGCAGAGAATATTGAAGTTATTCGCAATGAAGCCGGTCAGTACTTACCTATCCATATTTCATGGGCTGAGTCGGGTGAAAATAAGATAACTGTATCCTATTATGAAACGCCACTTTATTTAAATGGTGTATATATTACGCCATTTGTTGAAGAGCCTCGAATCGAATGGAATGATAATAAGCTTTATATTATAGAGGCAGATACGATGGTAACAGTAAAATCAGTGCACTTTTCTTCGCAACTGTTAAACATTGGTTTTCCTTCCCGGAATGATGATCCACTTTATAATTTAATAGGTCAACGTATTTTACACTTGAATGTTCCGAAACAGTTCAATATTATTGATAAGGATGGGTGGTATTAATCACTACTTAAAACTCACAATGAATTGAGCGAATAATGTGTTGAAAAAGTTATTAAAGTTAATCATTTTTATAGTAGTTGTTTATATATTTTTATATGTTAATAATAATTGGCTTGTAACGACGGAGTATGTCCATGAGTCCGACAAAATTCCAGCGAGCTTTGATGGTTTTAAGATTACGCAGGTGACCGATTTGCATGATGCAAGTTTTGGGGAAAATCAGTCACGTTTAGTGGGAAAAGTTAGGGCTACTAATCCAGATGCGATTTTCATTACGGGTGATTTAGTTGATAGTAGACGCTATGACCTGGAAAATAGCTTGCAGGCTGTTCGCCAATTTGTCGAGATTGCAGATGTTTACTATGTAATTGGAAATCATGAGGTTGCGCTGAATTTGACGGATGAGATTTATGCAGCATTGATAGAAATTGGCGTCCATGTATTGCCGAATGAAGCGTTGTTATTAGAGAGTAATGGGGAACAAATCGTCATTGCAGGTATTGAGGACCCGCTGATGGGGCAGGATGTAGAGCAATCAATTGATCAGGCCATGCAAAATATTAATAAGGATTTGTTTACAATTTTGTTATCGCATCGTCCAGAACAGTTTGAAGCCTATGTGAAAAAGGATATTGATTTAGTGATGACAGGTCATGCCCATGGGGGACAAATTCGAGTGCCTTTTATTGGGGGACTTGTTGCGCCTTCGCAAGGTATGATGCCGAAATATTCAGCGGGAATTTTTGAAGAACAACAAACGAAGATGGTTGTAAATAGAGGGTTAGGTAATAGTCTGTTTCCTTATCGAATCTTAAATCTACCTGAAATCTATGTCATCCAATTAAATAAAAAATAGTTTAAAACGTCACGAAAATGTGGCGTTTTTTTGTTGGGGGTTTTCTAAAATCGGTTTCACATATTCGAAAATACGCTCCAAATCTTCAAAAAAAGTGATATATAGTTCTAATAACGAGTAAAATCTTTCTAATGAATCGTTAAAAAACCATTGCTCAGGCTTGAAAAACGCAAATTGTTCGTCAGCACAGCAACAGTATCGTAAAATAGAGAAAACAAGTTGTAGGAGTATGCAAAATGGAAGGTATTATTACTTTACTGGCAATGGTGGGAATTGTCGTGATGGTAGTGCGTTTTATGCCGAAAAAAGGTGTGAAATATATTACGACAAAAGATTTGCAACCATTATTGGAAGATAAGCAGTATGTATTTGTGGATGTTCGAACAGAGAAGGAATATAAAGAGTCACATATCCCTCAATTTATAAATCGCCCTGTTGGCACGTATTTAGGTGATTTGCCGAAAGATCGGCCTATTGTCGTTATCTGTCAAAGTGGCGTACGAAGCAACAAGAGTTGTAAGGAACTTGTAAAGTTAGGCTATACAGATGTAACGAATGTTCGCCGTGGGATGAATGGGTTGCGGGCTGGCTAAATAGAAAGGGGAGAAGAGATGAGGGTACCCTTCATCCGCTTCTCCCATTTTTTATTGAATTGTCTTTTTCATGGCATCGAGTAATGCTTGTGCGGAAATGGTTTTCTCACCGCCACCTTGAACAAGTGCATCATTGCCCCCGCCTTTACCATTCATAAGTGGTAAAACAGCTGCGGAAATTTCTTTCATTGATTGGGTTTGTTGATTGCCGCGTGCTGCAACAAACTGAAGCTTGTCCTCATTGTTTGCAACGAGAATAGCAATTGCATCATCATTTTGCTGTGTAATGAAACGGGCTAATTTTTGTAAGCTTTGGATAGAGCGGTTTTCAAACATTGCTGCAGCGATTTTTTCTTTAGCTAAAGCCTGTGCTTCAAACTCAAGCAGTGCATCCTGTGCCTCTGCTAAGCTTTTTTCGGTGCTCTTTGCCGTTTTTACAAATTTCCTTAATGCTTCTGCTGCTTCTTCCTCCGGTGCGCTTAGTTGACGAGCGACATCACTTAATACACCTTTGCGCATTGCAAGCTGCTGTAATACACGGTTGCCACAAACGAAATGTATACGAATTTGCTGCTTCATTTTTTCAGTAGCTAAAATTTTCAGTAAGCCAACCTGACCGGTAGATGTAGGGTGGGTACCACCACACCCGTTGTAATCATAGTCCGGAATAATGACTAAACGTATATCCTCATTGACTTTCACGTCTTTTCGCAAGTTATACCGAGCCAACTCATCCTTCGTTACCCATTTTGTTTCAATCGGACGATTTTCCAAAATAATTTCATTTGCCCGCTTTTCCGCTGCTGCTAGCTGTTCTTCTGATATTTCACTCATATTTAAGTCGATTGTGACAAGTTCTGTGCCTAAGTGGAAGCTCACTGTAGCAAAATCAAATAATTCCACAAAAGCAGCTGTTAAAATATGCTGTCCCGCATGTTGTTGCATATGGTCGAATCGGCGCTCCCAATTTAATTTCCCTTTAATTTCCCCGGAAATATTCGACAAATTTCCCGCTATATAATGACGGATTTCATCATCCACTTTCTCGACATCGATAATTTCCATGTCATTAATCCAGCCCGTATCATGAGGTTGGCCGCCGCCTGTAGGATAAAATGCTGTATTGTCTAATACAATAAAATTACGTGTTTCTTCACTGCCTGTTTTTACAATTTGTGCTGTAAATTCTTTCAACATTGCATCTTCATAATAAAATAACTCTTTCAAAATCCATCACTCCTTAAATTCTAGTTTGTCATATGAAAACGTTGCTGTCACGGTAAAATAATGGTTGTTATTTGACGCGCGGAAAATTTCGTTTATGATGAGATAGAAGGATTTTCCGGGAGGAGTACAAATATGAATATTACACAGTTTTCAGTAGAAGAAATTTTAGATCCAACAAATATTATTGAAGGTAAGCGCTACGAGTTTTTGTTAGATGTGGAAGTAGATGAGGAAGACGAGCTATATTCTGCAGCAGGCTTAGAAATCCGTGTCATCGTTGGTGTCATTGAAGAAAATGTTCGCATTGTGAACTACTTTATTATGGATAAAGCAAATAATGAGTTTTTGGATTTCGCATTGGAAGAAGATGAGGAAGCAGAAATTTTGGCCATTTGTAAAGAAGAATTATTCGCTGATTCAACAGAAATAGAAGAGCAATAAAAGTAAAAAAGCACCCCGTCATTGAACTTTACTCCACCAACTGTTGTGTTGGAGACGTTCAAAATGAGGTGCTTTTTTGTTATTTACATTCTACCAAGCGGCAATTGATCCATCTGTACGCGGCTCTGTTCCACCGTACAGCACGCCTGTTTTCTGATTGCGCCAAATGATTTGTCCGCGTCCGAAAATACCGCCGTCAACTGCCACGTGAATATCGTGGCCTTTACGCTGTAATGCCTGAACTAAGTAGTTCGGGAAATTCGGTTCTACTTCAATGCGCTTTTCGCCCATCCATTGCCATCTTGGCATATCAAGTGCTGCCTGCGGATTGAGTGCAAAATCGACTGTGTTCGTCACAACCTGGAAATGTCCTTGAGGCTGCATATAGCCACCCATGACACCAAACGGACCAACAGCCTGATTATCCTTCGTTAAGAAGCCTGGAATAATTGTATGATATGTGCGTTTGCCAGGTTTCAGGAAGTTTGGATGATTTTCGTCAAGCGAGAAATCATAACCGCGATTTTGCAGTGATACGCCCGTTTCTGGAACGACAATACCGGATCCGAAGCCCATATAGTTACTTTGAATATAAGACACCATGTTGCCATCTGCATCGGCCGTTGCCAAATATACCGTTCCACCCTTTGGAATATCAAATGGCTTTGGATCAATGGCTGTATCAGTAATTTCCGCAAATCGGGATTCACCGTAATTTTTTGATAATAATGTTTCTGTATCGACCAGCATTTCATAGCTTTCTGTAACAAATGCTTTCCCATCTGTATAGGCAAGTTTCATTGCTTCGATTTGGTTATGTAAGGTATCGGCATCTTGCCATTTCGCCTCGGCATGCTGATAGATGTTCAATGCCATTTGTGCGACAATGCCTTGGCCGTTCGGTGGGATTTCCCAGACGTCATAGCCTTTATAATGCACTTTAATTGGATTGACCCACTCCGGCTCATAGCTTGCTAAGTCTTCCTTAGAAATAAAACCGTTATGTTTTTTCATAAAGGCATCAATTTTATCGGCGATTTCACCTTTATAAAATGCCTCGCCATTTGTTTTTGCGATTTTACGCAACGTATCTCCATGTGCCGGAGAACTCCATACTTCACCGATTTCAGGCATGCGTCCATCAATTGAAAATGTATCAAACCAGTGTTGGAATTCCTCGGTTGTAAGAGTTGCTTTATATTTTTTATATGCAGACTGCCAGTTTTGACCGAGTGTTGCTGAAATAGGATAGCCTTCTTCTGCGTAGGAAATAGCGGGTGCCAATACTTCGCTTAACGGTAATTTTCCAAAACGCTTCGATAAGGAAGCCCATGCTGCTGGAGCACCAGGTACGGTAACTGGAATTACCCCATGCATCGGAATTTTATCTAAACCGCGTTCAGCTAATGCTTCTTTAGAAATGGACTTAGCAGAGGGTCCTGAAGCATTTAATCCGTATAGTTCATCCTTCATCCATACGAGTGCAAAGGCGTCACCACCAATACCATTTGATGTTGGTTCCACAACTGTTAAGGCTGCTGCTGTGGCAATAGCCGCATCCACTGCATTTCCACCTTTTTTCAAAATATCTAGACCTGCCTGTGCTGCTAATGGCTGAGATGTAGCGACCATTCCTCGATTCGCGATAACAGTATTACGCTTACTCGGAAATGGATAATGTAAAAAGTCCATAAAAATTCCCCCTTACCTAATAGTAATCAATAAAAAATGAATATTATGACTATTTTAGTATAGAAGGGGGTTATTTACAAATAAATATTTCAGATTTCGAAATAAATTAAGGGAATACAATATGCTAAACAGTAACGAAAAATTACTTCAACAGTTCATCAATCCAGCGCTGTACTTTTAAGCCTTCCTCAAATGGGACGATGAATGCTTCCTCACCTAAAAGGATTTTTCGACAAGCATCCAACATGGATTCCGGTGCTACCTTAGCAGGTACTTCTACTTCCGGTTCATAAGCTTTACTCGTATAAACCTGTGACCAGTTTCGTAATGTAACTACTTTTTCTGTACCGAAAATTTTATAGTCAATGCGCTCTTCCTGACCGATGCCGGCAAGTCCGTTTATCACAACAGGTATGCCGCTTGTTGTTTTAGCTAAAGCAGATACACCTGTTTCACATAGCCCCGTGTTTTCCGGATAGGTTGTTTCATGTGCGAGGATGTTGAGATCCCCAAATAAATGGTGAGTCAGCTGTAAATAATGCGGGAAAATCTCACGGATAAAGCCGCCTTGCTCACGTGAGGCAATCCAAGGATTTTGTTGCCATTTACGCGGCCATTCCGGGAAGTATGTATGTAGTTCAATGCGTGTAATATCCCCCATACCAGTTGCAAGCTCTTTTTTAAGCTGATGTACGGCTGCCCCATACATTAATGGGAAGTGCATAGCTGTTTTTACATTTGCGTCATTGGCAACACGTACCATTGTTTCCCCATCTGAAGCATCATGAGCAAGTGGTTTTTCCGATAAAATATGAATTCCCTGCTTCGCGATTTCTTCTGCAAGTGTCGCATGGCTGACAGGGGGCGTCCCGATATACACCCAGTCTGGCTTTAAATTTAGTAATGCTTGCAAATCATTTGTTGTCGGTACATCATATTTCTCTGCCAACTGCGCTGTACGCTCTTCATTCGTGTCAAAAATAGCAGCAATTTCGTAGTGTTCGTTTTGTAATGCCTGGTTAATAATGCGCTCACCGACAACACCTGTGCCGATAATACCAATTGTTGTTTTTGTCATTTAGTTTGTGCTCCTTTATCGAATTGCTAAAAATAAGATTTTTCTGATAGTTAGTGTAGCATATTTCAGGAATACATATATAAAGAAACAAGATTAAGGGAATGGTAAAATTTATATGACACATTAGAAAATAGAAAAGTGAATTGAGGAGCTGAATAATGATGAAAGTTGTAATTATCGGTGGGGATGCTGCGGGGATGAGTGCGGCGATGGAAATTGTCCGTAACGATAAATCCGCACAAATTGTTGTTTTAGAAAAGGGCGATATTTATTCGTATGGCCAATGTGGGTTGCCTTATGTGATAAACGGAAAAGTACCGAATACAGATGAGCTTATAGCGCGGGATGTCGAGGAATTTCGTTCAAAATACGATATTGATGCGCGAATTTTTCATGAAGTGACGGCGATTGATACAAAACTACAAACAGTGAGTGGGCATGATGTAAATAGTAAGGAGCCTTTTGAATTTGCATATGATAAATTGCTGATTGCAACAGGTGCTGCGCCGAAAATGCCTCCATTGGAAAATGCTGATTTACAGGGCATTCATATGATTAAAACGATTCCTCAAATGAATGCACTGATGGAACAATTACCGAATGTGAAGCATGTTACAGTCGTAGGTGGCGGCTATATAGGATTGGAAGTTGTTGAAACGGTTCGTGAGCGCGGTCTGGATGTTCGTCTGATCCATCAAGGGAGTCAGTTAATGTCGATTTTAGATCCAGAGCTTTCAACAATCATTTATGAAGAGGCGATTTCACATGGAGTGGAAGTATTACTGAATGAAGAGACAATTGGTTTTGAAGGGAAACAATGTGTCGAGGCAATCCGTACAAAAACAGGAACATACCCTACAGAACTTGTCATTGTTGCGACCGGTGTAAGTCCCAATACACAATTTGCAAAAGAGTTTGCAAAGCTTGGAAATGGGGCGCTCATCGTTAATGAAAAAATGGAAACATCTATTGCCAATGTATATGCAGCGGGAGATTGTGCGTCACATTTCAACCGGCTTAAGCAGCACGATGACTACTTGCCACTCGGTACTACAGCGAATAAGCAGGGACGAATCGCTGGTTTGAATATTGCCGGTTTTAATCATAAATTTAGTGGAATTGTAGGCACATCCATACTGAAGTTTTTTGATTTACAAATAGGGATGACGGGATTATCCAATGCAGACGCGGATAAGCTACATGCGTTGGTTGAGGCATATGTAATGGAAGTGAACGATATTGCTAGCTATTATCCTCATGCAAGTAAGATGAAACTGCGCATGCTAGTCGAACAACAAAGCCGCAAGCTTGTAGGATTGCAAATTGTAGGAAAGCACGGGGTCGATAAACGAATTGATGTGTTCGCAACAGCGCTTTACAATGAAATGACCTTTGAAGAATTATTGGACTTAGACTTAGCGTATGCCCCACCATTCAGCGGTGTTTGGGATGCGCTCATGCAGGCACCGAAGCGCTACGGAAAAAAGGGTTAAAAACGTCGCAAGCTCCAGCTATTATTGGGAAATAGCTGGAGCTTGTTTTGTGTTTAAAAGAGGTGTTAGTCAAATTTTGTTCAAATGAATTATCAATAGATAAACGTTCGACCATGCTGGCAGCTATGTTTGATCTGCAAGGTGGAATCATGGAGAAGGCTATCTACTTTGCTTTGAACTTATACATACTATAGCGCAAGTTTATGGAGAAAATGTCATTTTAATAAAGTTGTAAAAAATATGTAAAGTAGCCAATTGCTTATGAAAACCCATAGTAGCAAGCGTTTCTAAGGGTTTCTTTATATATTTTTATTATTTTATATTGTTTTTATAACAATAATGTGACATGTATGACGAATATATATACGAATTTATTTCGAAAAATCACTTTGCATAAAAAAATCAAAGAAAAACAAACTAACTTCAATTAGGAATAAGGAGGAATAAGCATGAAAAATGATAGACATGAAGTATTTAATAAAAAATCCAAAAATGCGCTAAGTTTAGGGAAGATGATTGAAAATACGAAAGAAAATATTCAAGAGGCGGAAATTAGTAAAGAATTCGCATTTCCTGAAGAACTGGAAAATTTAGAGGAAAAAAATGCGCGACGTAAAACGGCCATTGCACAAATGGAAGAACAAATAAGAGAAGAAAAAGCCTTTCAAGCTAGAAAAAATTATTATAAATAATGCTTCAGTCAAAACGTTAATCTTAATGGGATTAACGTTTTTTTATTTAGTAAAAAGGCAGAATTTCAACTTTATGAATTTTTTATTGTGAGATATTCATTTTAACAATAAAACTCTCATACAGTGTTCTTGTGAGAGTGCTCATATTTTTCGTGCAATAGCAAAATAAAGTGGTTATCTATACTGAAAACTTGAAGGGAGGTTCTCATGAATTTATCTGACTTTTACCGTAATTCCGTACAGGAAGTTATGAAGAAGCTGGACGTAACACCATATGGACTGACAGACTACGAAGTGCGTTCTCGACATAAAAAATATGGCTATAATGAACTGAAAGAAGGTAAACAAAAGAATATCTTTCAAGTTCTGCTAGAGCAGTTTCAGGATTTTTTGGTCATTATCTTAATTGCTGCTGCCATTATTTCTATGTTTCTTGGTGATGTAGATAGCTCCATTGTTATTCTAATCGTACTTGTTTTAAATGCCGTACTGGGGACTGTTCAGCATGTAAGAGCGGAAAAATCGCTAAACAGTCTAAAGGAAATGGCGGCACCCGTTTCTAAAGTCATCCGTGAAGGAGAAGTAATTGAAATACCGTCAAGAAATGTTATTGTCGGTGACCTGCTCGTTTTGGAAGCTGGCGATTATATTAGTGCCGATGGTAGAGTAATTGAAAGCTATAGTTTGCAAATAAACGAAAGTTCGTTAACCGGTGAATCATTAGCCATTGATAAAATAGCGAACACAATCCATGAAAAAGAGCTTGCCATTGGCGATAAGAGGAACATGGTTTTCTCCGGGAGCTTTGTAACGAATGGTCGTGGAAAAGCTGTCGTTACTTCAATTGGAATGAATACAGAGATCGGTAAAATTGCCACTCTTTTGGACAATGCACAGGAGAAAAAAACACCATTGCAAGTGAGCTTGGATCGTTTTGGGAAGCGTCTTGCACTTGGCATTATTATTATTTGTTTAATTATATTCGGACTTGATCTAATTCGAGGGCGGGAGTTAATTGATTCCTTTATGTTCGCCGTTTCGTTGGCGGTTGCAGCGATTCCGGAAGCACTCAGCTCGATTGTGACGATCGTTCTGGCAGTGGGAACCACAAATATGGCGAAGGAAAATGCCATTATTCGTAAGCTGCATGCAGTAGAAAGTTTGGGGAGTGTATCGATTATCTGTTCCGATAAGACAGGGACACTTACGCAAAATAAAATGACGGTGCAAGAGGTCTATACAGGCGATCAAGTTCTGCCATTTAACGAGCTACAGCTAGTTAATCCAAATCACAAAAAATTGCTCGAATTGGCCATGCTCTGCAATAATTCCGTTGTATTGAAGGATAAGGAAATCGGGGATCCAACGGAATTGGCCCTCGTGAAGTTAGGACGTGAATATGACTTGAATGAACATATTGTACGTGGCCTTCATCAACGCGTTGGTGAATTACCTTTTGATTCGACTCGTAAGGTAATGAGTACAGTTCACCGCATGGGAAATCGTTCCGTCATGATTACAAAAGGTGCAGTTGATGTACTTCTGCCGCGTATTAGCCGCATTCATTCAAGTAATGGTGGGTCTAACATAACGACGCAGCAAGTAGAAAAAATCAATCACGTAAATGAAACCTTCTCAAATGCTGGGTTAAGAGTAATGGCGATTACGTATAAAGATTTATTTTCTCCTACCTTAACTGAAAAAGAGGAGCATAACTTAACTTTTGTTGGATTAATCGCGATGATGGATCCACCACGCGAAGAATCGGCACAAGCAGTGGCAGATTGTATTAAAGCGGGAATCAAGCCGGTCATGATTACAGGAGATCATAAAATTACTGCGATGGCGATTGCAAAGAAACTTGGCATTTTAAAAAATCCGAATGAAGCTATTGAAGGTAAAGAAATCGAAAAGCTTTCAGATAGGGAATTGAAGGCAAAGGTAGAAAAAATCTCAGTTTATGCACGTGTCTCACCGGAACATAAAATACGGATTGTGAAGGCATGGCAAGACAAAGGACATGTAGTCGCCATGACGGGGGATGGTGTAAATGATGCCCCAGCGCTGAAACAGGCCGAAATTGGTGTAGCAATGGGCACAGGGACAGAAGTTGCAAAGGATGCTTCCTCAATGATTTTAACCGATGATAACTTTTTGACGATCGTCAAATCGATTTCGAATGGTCGAAGCATTTACGCCAATATTAGTAACGCTATTAAATTCTTATTATCTGGAAACGCGGGTGCAATTATTGTCGTTTTATATGCAACGCTTTTTGCATTGCCTGCACCGTTTCTACCGATTCATCTATTATTTATAAATTTATTAACGGATAGTTTGCCAGCAATTGCGATTGGGCTAGAGCCGCATAATAAAAAGCTTATGAAAGAAAAGCCCCGTAACATAAATGAGCCGTTGTTAAATAAGAAGTTTGTTTCCCAAGTAGGGTTTGAGGGAGCGATTATTGCGGCAGTCACAATTATCGCCTTCCAAATTGGGTTATCGACAGGTGATACTGCAGTAGCTACAACGATGGCATTTGCGACGCTCTGTTTATCAAGACTGATACATGGCTTTAATTGCCGCTCCGAGGAATCAATTTTTAAACTGGGACTCTTCTCGAATTTAGCCGTGTGGATTGCATTTTTATTAGGATTTTCGATACTGAACTTTGTGCTAATTTCTGGATTATTTGAAGTAGCGCGATTGAACAACTTCCAATATTTAGTTATTTATAGTTTATCATTAGTTCCACTAATTATCATTCAGCTTCATAAACTATTTTTCAAAGCGAGTTAAAGAGAGCTGCTTGAATATAAAGCGCATGCATGAACTAAATTGCATGCGCTTTTCGATTAAATGCTACGCGAGATGGCAACTTTTTTAGGCTTTTAACATAACAATAAAGTTAACAAGGTTATGGAAGGGTGACGTCATAAGTACAACAGTTAAGCATTTCTTCGGTCAGGCAATGACAGGGCAGGGCATAAAAAATATATACAAGGATTTAATGAATGAGGCACAAGCGGTGTATTTACTAAAGGGTGCGCACGGCTTCAAAGTTTCCGAGCTGCTCAAGAACATCGGTGACTACTATGTTAAAAAGGGCGCTAATATCGAGTATTTCCATGATCCGTTATTTGAGGACACAGTTGAAGGCATTTTTATTCAAGCACCACATCGGATTTTAATTCTTCAGGCAACCAATCCTTCTATAGAGCCTACTGTTCTTGGTGGACGGGATCATGTCATTTCCCTTTATGACTGTGTGGATGAAGAACAGCTTTCAGCGAGTGAGGCATTATTCTCTTTAAATGAAAAAAAACAGACCTACTATAATCACTGCTTTGCTGCTCTTTCCAAGGCAATTCATATTCATGATGACTGGGAAGTTGAAACGAGGAAGTATATGAATTGGAGCGGATTGAATCAGCAATTTGCCTATTTGACGAATCAATTATTCGGTGAGACGAAATTGGATAAATCCAGTCAGCTGTCCCACCGGCTACTCGGAACGTTAACACCGGCAGGAGCACGTGATACCGTTCCAAGTATTACGCAAAACCTGGAAAAGAGATTATTCATCAAAGGGTATCCAGGGACAGGGAAATCCTCGATGATGAAGCGATTAGCAAAAGAAGCGCAGAGTCGTGGATATGATGTGCAGCTCGTATGGTGTGGGTTGGATTCTAATTCAATTGATATGGTCATTTTGCCTGAATTAAAGTTCTGTATTTTTGATAGTACTGAGCCACATGTCTATTTCCCGGATGAGAATCGTCCTGGAGATGAAATTTTCGACATTGCCAAGCACTGCCATCCAACAGAAGTAGAGATAAAGAACATTGATAGGCTTGTTGCACAATATAAAGCGACCATGCTGGAAGCGAAGCATTTTTCAAAGCTATATGCAGATGAAGAGCGGAAAGTCCGTGAAGCAGTGGATGTAGCTCTAAACGAGGATGAATTCAATAAACGGACAGTCCCGTTATTTGATCTCGTGGAAGAGTTTAAAGACCATATAAATGAACAACGCATATGATAATAGATGAATTATGAAAGGAATGATCAAATGTATTATCCTTATGGGTACCAATTTCAGCAATACCATTATCCTACGCATATACCGGTCAACCCATATGGGGGTACGCCAGGCAACGTAAATTATCCAATGTGGGTAAATACTACAGCCCCATATTGGCAAGGCGACTCCTCAAGTCATCAGGGAGTGATTTTAAAGGACTATGGAAAAAATCCGTTTGTCATCAATATTGAGGAAGCGGCGAGACAGAACCAGACGTATCGTACCGCTCTTTGGACAGGAAATCATCTACAGCTTACTTTAATGAGCATAAATCCTGGTGAGGATGTTGGGCTAGAGGTGCATCCACATGTGGACCAGTTCATTCGAATTGAGCAGGGCCAGGGGATTACCCAAATGGGGAAAACAAAAGATAACCTGAATTTTAATAGAATGGTATTTGATGGTTCTGCTATTTTTGTGCCTGCCGGAACATGGCATAATGTTACGAATACAGGGCAGACACCATTAAAGCTTTATACAATTTATGCACCACCAAACCATCCATTTGGTACGGTTGAACCTACTAAAGCGAGCCATGAAGAACATAGGAAATAGAATTGAAAAGTAAAGAGCGACTGGATGACCGGTTACTTTTTTTGAAGAAAAAACAATTTTATGACAAGTATTAATATATTTTTGGAGATTTATATTTTAAAATATCAAAACTCAACAATATTGATACTCTCACTCACACCCTAGTAATAACAAGGTATTGGAAGGTGATTACTAGGTTCAAAAGTGGGAGGGTTTTCTTGTGATTTAGGGCTATGTGAGGGTGTCGATCGCTAAATCCTTTGGTAAAAAGGGGTTTAGCGATTTTTTATTTCTCCTTCTGCACTTTTAAAGCTTCATTTCAGCCTGATACTTCTCACGATTTTCATCATATCAACCGATTAAGTACGAAAGCGAATTTAAATGGATAATATAAGATATTTTTATAAAAATAATGATGGATTTAGAATAGGAAGTGTGTAAGGTTAAAGTGAATTAAACTATTATTTTAACTATAAATTGTGATTTTGGAGACCTTAATAAATAAAAATAAAGAAATAAAGAAGGATAAGGCATTAAAGTATAACTCAATCTTACAATTGAAAGGAGTTCGACATGGAAATTAGAGATTTACATAATTTTATTCAAGTAGTAGATCATGATAGCTTTACCAAAGCGGCTGAGGAAATGTATGTTACGCAATCTTCTTTAAGTAAAAGTATTAAACGCTTAGAAAAACAATTGACTTCCGAACTGCTCGACAGAAAATCCAAAAAAGTAAAGTTAACAGATATAGGAATGTTAGTTTACCAACAAGGAAAAGAGATTCTTTATGCGATTGATGATTTACAGTTGCTTATCAAAAAGAGTAAAAATATAGAGGTGGGGCGTTTGAAATTAGGTATGCCCCCTTTAATTGGGACTTTATTTTTTCCAGAAATAGCAGAAACGTTCAATGATAAGTTCCCAAACATAAAAATTGAATTATTCGAACGTGGAGCAAAAAAGCTCGAAGAAATAGTTTTAGATGGAAAGGTAGAAATAGCATTAGTCGTCTCTCCATACTTTAAAAATAACATGTATGATATATACCCTTTTATTGAAGATGAGTTCTTTGTTTTTTTACATAAAGATCATGTACTAGCATCTAAAGCAGAAATTTCAATTAACGAATTAAGAGATGAAAAATTTATTATTTTCACGGAAGAATTTACTTTACATGACTACGTTATTAATGCATGTAAAGAAGCAGGTTTTTCACCAGAAGTTGTATATAAAAGTTCTCAATGGGATTTAATTTTAGAGTTAACAGTCTCTAGTAATGGTGTTACATTACTTCCGAGGTCAATCTATAAAAAGAATCTTAATCCTAATATAAAGTTAATAAAAATTAAAGGCGAACCTTTGTTATGGAAGCTTTCCTTCATAACGTTAAAAGATTCATACAAATCGTTTGTATTAGAAAAATTTATTAGTTTAATAAAAAAATAATTTAATATTCCTGTTAGGAATGATTAATATTCCTATTATTCCTTTTACTAACAATATCGTTTGTAATAGAATTTTCTGTATACAAAACAGAAAAAGGAGGGGTTTTATGGCTTTGTTAGGATTTCTAACAATCGGTGTATTTTTAACATTAATATTTACAAGAAAAGTTTCGGTAATTGTCGCATTAGTAATGGTGCCAGTAATATTTGGTCTAATTGGGGGATTTGGTTTAGAGCTAGGCGAGATGATGTTAAGTGGATTATCAACGGTTGCTCCAACAGGTATTATGCTTGTGTTCGCTATCTTATATTTTAGTCTTATGTTAGATGTAGGATTATTTGACCCAATGATTAAATTCATTTTAAAGGTTGTAAAAGGTGATCCTTTAAAAGTGGTAGTAGGTACAGCTATTTTAGCAATGGTAGTACATTTAGATGGTAATGGTTCAGCTACGTTTATCATTACAATCTCGGCTATGCTACCAATCTATAAAAAACTAGGAATTAATAGATTGGTTTTAGCTGGTGTTGTCGCTTTAGGTGCGGGTGTAATGAATATTATTCCATGGGGTGGTCCAACGGCACGTGCCATGACAACTTTAGGTGCTGAAGCTAAAGATATTTTTAATCCTGTCATTCCTGCAATGTTAGCCGGAATTGTCTGGGTTATTATTGCCTCGGCATTAATTGGATTAAAGGAAAGAAAACGTTTAGGTATTATTCAATTAGACGAGTCAGATTTACAATTTTCAGTTAGTGAAGAAGAAAAGAAATTAAGAAAACCAAAACTATTTATTTATAATCTTTTATTAACTATCGCACTATTAGTTTCTTTAGTAGGCGCATGGTTACCGATGCCAATATTATTTGTATTAGCTTTTGTAGCAGCATTAATGGTTAACTATCCAAAACACGATGACCAACAGGCGCGTATTGCAGCGCATTCTAAGAGTGTGCTTTTAGTTGCTACAATGATATTCGCGGCAGGTATCTTTACAGGAATACTAAATGGTACAGGAATGATTGAAGATATGGCACTTGCATTAGTAAATGTTATTCCTGATTCTATGGGGCGCTTTTTACCTGTAATTGTAGCAATTACTAGTATGCCTTTGAGTCTTGTTTTTACACCTGATGCATATTATTTCGGGGTGTTACCTGTAATTGCTGAAACTGCTTCTTCATTGGGCATTAACCCACATGAAATTGGACGAGCAGCAATTTTAGGTCAAATGACAGTTGGATTCCCATTAAGTCCCTTAACTGCTTCAACATTTATTTTAATTGGATTAGCACAAGTAGATCTAGTAGATCATCAAAAATTCATTTTTAAGTGGGCGTTTATGACAACAATTGTTATGACAATAGTAGCTGTATTGATTGGGGCGATATCTATATGAAAAAAAACACAATTAGAATTGGTGTAGGTACTGGGTTTGCTGGTGATCGTATCGAGCCTGCTGAAATTTTATTAGAAAAAGCTAATTTAGATTATTTGGTTCTGGAATGTTTGGCAGAGCGAACGATAGCGTTAGCTCAAAAAAGAAAAAAAGCGAATTCTTCATTAGGATATGATGTTCTCTTAGAGAAGCGTATGCAAAGTTTACTGCCTAAATTAAAAAACAAAGCAACACGAATTATCACGAATATGGGGGCTGCTAACCCACAAGCAGGTGCGGAAAAAATCTTGGAGATAGCAAACCAGCTAGGAATTTCGATTAAAGTCGCTGTGGTTACTGGAGACGATGTCCTTTCAAAAATTTCATTAGATGAAACGGTGTGGGAAACAGGCAAATCATTAAGTGACTATGGGGAAATTTTGTCTGCAAATGCTTATATTGGCGCAAATGCATTATTGTCTGCCTTACAATCAGATGCTCAGATTATTATCACAGGGCGTGTTGCAGACCCATCTTTATTTCTAGCACCAATGATACATGAATTTAAGTGGCCGCTTAACGAATTAGATTATTTAGCGCAAGGAACAGTGGTTGGCCATTTATTAGAGTGTGCAGGTCAACTTACAGGAGGGTATTTTGCAGATCCAGGTAAAAAAGATGTTACTGATTTAGCAAATCTTGGTTTCCCCTATGCAGATGTATCAAATGATGGAACAGCTATTTTTAGCAAGGTTGAAAATACAGGTGGTCAAATTACTTTACAAACAATGAAAGAACAACTGCTTTATGAAGTTTTGAATCCTACTGCATATACAACACCTGATATCATTGCCGATTTCTCGAAAGTGGTTTTTGAAGAAATTAATCCTGGCACTATTAAAGTAAGTGGTGTTACTGCCGTAGGGAAACCTGAAAAATTAAAAGTAAGTATTGGCTATAATGCTGGCTTTATTGGCGAAGGCGAAATCTCATATGCCGGAGAAAATGCATTAGCACGTGCTGAGTTAGCTGGGGAAATCATTTCTGAAAGAATTCGTCATTTATACACAGATTTTAGGGTAGATTTGATTGGTGTAAATGCTACTCATAGAAAAGCATTTAGACAAATCGAACCTTATGAAGTTCGACTTAGAGTTGCTGGTAAGACACAGAGTTCAAGTTTAGCAGCATTAATTGGTGAGGAAGTTGAAGCGTTATATACAAATGGTCCAGCTGGTGGTGGTGGGGCACGTAAAAATATTGTGGATGTCGTAGGTATCGTTTCTACTTTTATTGAGGAGAACCAAATCGAAATTAGTACTGAAAAGAAGGAGGTTCATTTAAATGAAATTATATGAGGTGGCACACTGTAGAACTGGTGATAAAGGTAATACTTTAACCATGTCAATTATTGCTTTTAAAAAAGAGAACTATCCATTGCTTTTAGAACAAGTAACAGTCGACAAAGTGAAAGATCACTTACAAGGCATCGTATTAGGAGATGTTGAGCGTTATGAACTTCCTTCTCTAGGAGCATTGCAATTTGTTTGTCACGAAGCTTTAGATACGGGAGTTACTACATCATTAGCAATGGACACGCATGGGAAAACCTTAAGTTACAGCATATTAGAATTAGAACTATCATAAGCCTTAAAATTAAGTTCTAAAAAAATAAGAGTTATCTTTTCAGGGGGGTTGAAATGGAGAAAGTATACGATTCATTTGAACATGCAGTAGAGGATATTACGAATGGTTCTACTATTATTGCTGGTGGATTTGGTCTGTGTGGTATTCCTGAGAAATTAATTGCGGCGTTAGAAAAAAAGGATGTAACAGATTTAACCGTTGTGAGTAACAACTGTGGAGTAGATGATTTTGGATTAGGTTTATTACTTAAAAATAAACAAATAAAAAAAATGATTGCATCCTATGTTGGTGAAAATAAAACTTTTGAGCAACAATTTATATCAGGAGAGCTAGAAGTCGAATTAACACCACAAGGTACCTTAGCTGAGAAACTTCGAGCTGGAGGGGCGGGTATTCCCGGGTTTTACACTGCAACAGGCGTTGGAACACCTATTGCAGAAGGCAAAGAAGTGAAAGAATTCGATGGTAAAGCGTATTTATTAGAAACCGCAATTAAAGGGGATTTTGCTTTAGTTAAAGCATGGAAAGCAGATAAAAGTGGTAATTTAGTATTCCGGAAAACCTCTCGTAATTTTAATCCATTAGCTGCCATGGCTGCTAAAATAACTATAGTAGAGGTGGAGGAATTAGTAGAGGTTGGAGAAATAGATCCAGACTTTATTCACCTACCGGGTATTTACGTTCAGCGTATAGTAGTTGGTCAAAATTATGAAAAACGCATTGAACGTCTCGTTGTAAAGGAGAATGCATAGTGTCTAGAGATGTGATTATAAAACGTGCTGTTCAAGAAATTTCAAATGGGATGTATGTAAATTTAGGCATTGGAATGCCCACATTGATAGCGAATAATATACCTTCAGATTATGAAGTGTTTCTACAATCTGAGAATGGTTTGCTTGGCATTGGGGCTTACCCTACGGAAGAGCAAGTAGATGCGGATTTAATAAATGCGGGTAAAGAAACTGTTACAGCTAGCAAAGGCGCTTCATATTTTGATAGTGCAGAAAGCTTTGCTATGATCCGAGGGGGACATATTGATGTAGCGATTTTAGGTGGAATGGAAGTCTCTCAATACGGTGATCTAGCTAACTGGATGATTCCAGGAAAACTAGTTAAAGGTATGGGAGGAGCAATGGACTTAGTAGTAGGTGCAAAAAAAGTTGTTGTGATTATGGAGCATACGAATAAACATGGTGAAACAAAAATTAAACAAACTTGCTCTCTTCCACTTACAGGTAAAGGTGTCGTTCATCGATTAATAACTGAATTAGCAGTTTTTGATTTCAAGGATGGAGAAATGATTCTCATCGAATTACAACCAGAAGTCACATTAGAGGAAGTTAAAGAAAAGACAGAAGCTTCATTTGTTGTGAATTTATAAAAGTGATTAATTGCTCTTTGAAGATAGGAAATAGGTATAAAAAATGTAATATTAGCCCACTTCCCCATAAATGTAAAAAATAGAAGGTTGAAATTTCCACTTATACAATAAAATCAACAAAATCCCCTCTCAATCCTTGTAAGCCAAGGGTTGAGAGGGGGTTTTTCTGCGTTTCAACCATCATAAAAAATTCCATTCGCAAATGTGGAAGAGTGGAATTTTGCAATTTCTATCTACACCGAGGCTACTTCTCAAAGTTTGAGGGAAACTCCCATTTTATATTTGGACTTCTTTTATACGTTTACTCTATGAGAACCACTTGTTCCATATTGTTAAATATTTTTCCGAATTATTAAGAGAACGAACGTTTCCTTATAACATCGCTCGCCTCTCCTGTTTTTCC
Organism: Solibacillus ferritrahens; assembly: GCF_037027585.1. NCBI lineage: Bacteria > Bacillati > Bacillota > Bacilli > Caryophanales > Caryophanaceae > Solibacillus > Solibacillus ferritrahens. The sequence goes on from NZ_JAXCLE010000016.1 coordinate 36,762, forward strand.
ATCATCGTACTATATTTAATATTTGGAAAACTAAATTCTCTTTTAAGGCTATAAAGTTCAGTTAAAAAGAAAATAATAAGTTGTGATAGAGAGCTTTTTATTATAAAGGAGGACAACTCATGAATCGTTTTGAAGAAAAAGTCGTAATTGTAACGGGTGCAGGCTCGGGATTAGGACAGGCTGCAGCATTACAGCTGGCAAAAGAAGGCGCTAAGCTAGTGCTCGTTGATATAAATCAGGCCGGGTTAGATGACACAAAGAAAAAGGTGCAGGAAGTTGCTTCAAATGCAGAGACGCTTCTAGTAACAGCAAATGTTGCAACGGAAAGTGAAGTAGAGAACTTTGTCAATCAAACGGTGGAACGATTCGGCAAGATTGATGCCTTCCTCAACAATGCTGGAGTAGAAGGGAAGCAAGATTTAACAGAAGACTATGGGGTCGATGAATTCCAAAAAGTTGTCTCGATCAATTTAAATGGTGTATTTTACGGTATGAAGTATGTTTTGAAGGTGATGAAGGAACAAGGCTATGGATCGATTGTTAACACGGCGTCTGTCGGTGGAATCCGGGGGGTCGGAAATCAGTCAGGCTATGCTGCGAGTAAGCATGGCGTAGTTGGATTAACAAGAAACTCAGCGGTTGAATACGGTGAGTACGGGATTTCTGTAAAAGCAATTGCCCCTGGTGCGATTATGACACCAATGGTAGAAGGATCTTTGCGTCAAATAGGCGGCGATAACTGGGAAGAAGCAGGCAAACAATTTGTACAAGGTAATCCGATGAAACGCTTTGGTAAACCAGAAGAAATAGGTTACTTAGTGGCGTTTTTATTATCTACTCAAGCTGACTTCATTAATGGCGCTGTCATCCCAATCGACGGCGGGCAATCTTATAAATATTAATCAATGACTTATAAAAGCGAAGTAAAAAACGCTTTTATAGGTTTTTTATTTTTCAAATGGTCGGTTCTCAGTAATTCAATCCTTCAAAATGCGGCTTTCGATTAAATATTTCACTTCATATTTCCGAGCCAATCCTTTTAGGAACTTTAATAGTCCGCTAAAATTCGCTTCTTCCAATAAACGTTCATACTGCATTTTTTCTTCGGCACTGGCACATTTTTTAAAGTATCCCCACATATGCTGGCATGCATTGCGCATACTGCCGTTTGTTGGTTTTTGGTTAAGTGCATCTGTTATGAGCTGAGCGACCTCGTCATACGATAAATTATCCTTCATTGCTTGCCGGATGGCGTTATAGTGTTTCTGGCTATGAAACATTACATGATATTTTTCCTCCCGCCATAAATGCTCAGTATGCTTTTTGTTCATGCAACGACACCTCCTGCTTTTTTGTCATCATTATATAAGATAAAGAAAAGTTTTACATTTGTTAAGAAATCGCCTCGATATTAGTATGTAAAAAATTGTATAATATATTAAGAGCATATTTTTATGGTTTTTTCATTATGATGGGATATAAAAGAAATACCTTTTAAATTAACTGAATATACTTAAAATTTATAGGAGGAGGATTTTTTATGCTAAACGATCTTGCACCTAGCTTTGAACAACAAGAAGATTTATTGAATCCAGAGCAGCCAGCTGTTCAAGCTGCCGAAACATTATTCGTTAATGAATTTACAGATGGGGTACTAAATCCAAACGCACCGATGTTGGGACCAGTTAAAGATGGTGGTACGATTATTGCCAATACAGCACCGGGGTGTTGGGGACCGATGATTACGCCGATAATACGCGGTGGACATGAAGTGACAAGACCTGTGTATGTGGAAGGCGCGGAAGTAGGGGACGCAATCGTTATACAAATTAAGTCGGTCCAAGTGACATCGATTGCTACATCTTCGGGGACGGATGAAGCGCAGGTGGATCGATTTATCGGAGATCCATTTGTAAAAGTGAAGTGTCCGGGCTGTGGAAAGCTGCATCCGACGACCATCGTACAGGGCATTGGCCAGGAGTCGGTAAAATGTGTTACATGTGGCACAGATACTACACCGTTTAAAATTTCGAATGGCTATACGATGGCGTTTAATCCTAAAGGTGATATCGGCTTGACTGTTGGCAGAGAAGCGGCGCGCCGAATTGCCCAGGATGCCAAGAACTTTATGCGAACACCAGAAAAGTCTGTCCAAAACCCCATTACGGCATTTGGACCAAGTGATTTAATTGGTGTCATGGCAAGAATGCGGCCCTTTGTAGGGCAGCTAGGAACAACACCATCCAAGGCAATGCCGGATTCCCATAATGCCGGCGACTTTGGCTCATTTTTAATCGGAGCACCACACGAATTTACGATGACGGAAGATGAGCTTGATATCCACCGCACAGATGGACATATGGATATAAACCGTGTCCGTGAAGGGGCTGTAGTCATCTGTCCTGTAAAAGTACCAGGTGGCGGTGTTTATGTGGGGGATATGCATGCGATGCAAGGTGATGGAGAAATTGCCGGCCATACGACAGATGTAGCGGGTATTGTGCAGCTACAGGTGAGTGTCCTAAAGAAAGTGAACTTGGAAGGGCCGATTATCCTCCCGAATGTAGAGGACTTACCGTATACAGCTAAGCCATTTTCTAAAGAAGAGAAGCGCATAGCACGTGAGCTGGCGGAAGAGTTTGGTGTGAAGCAGGTGGAAGATAGTTTCCCGTTATCGGTTGTCGGTACAGGGCAAAATTTAAACATAGCAACAGACAATGCACTTGAGCGTATAGCAAAACTGTTTGAACTAACGGTCGATGAGGTGAGAAACCGCGCGACTATAACGGGCTCGATTGAAATAGGTCGCCATCCCGGTGTCGTAACCGTTACTGTTCAAATTCCTAAATCATTTCTAAAAAAGGCTAGACTCTTTAAAACAATCAAACGCCAGTACGATTAACGAGTAATGAAGAGTTTTTATCAATTATTTTTCGGGAAACAGAATTGTAATAGAAAAATAGAAGGGATGATGCTATGCAACCATTAATCAGGAAAATAGAAGCAATTGTCATCTCCATTGGCGTTCAGTCGGGTATGGGCACTATAGAAGCCGTAAGTGAAAAGGACGAAAGTAAAAAAGCGATTTTTCAAATTACATCAAAAACGCCATTAATGACAAAGGACGGATATCAAATCGGTATTTCGGCCATCCCTGTGAAGGCGAAAATTATTGTGTTCGTTGACTCCAAAAGTCCGTCGCCCATGGTTTCACCCCCACATATTACACCACTGCTCGTTATTTTTGATCAGTATGACAAAAAAGGGGAAGTATGTGTAGGTGCATTTGATAAAATGCTCTATTGCGAACAGCTGAATCTGAAGCTCCATATTAATGAATCAACGGAAATAGTGGATTTAACCGGGAAGCGAGTGGATCGGAGCGAATTGACTGAGAAAATGCTATTTGTCTTCTATGACCGGGCAACACGCAGCATGCCTGTACAAGCAAATCCATCAAAACTGATTGTTACATCTATTGAGCATACTAAATAGTGAAAGGGCATATCGATTGCTACTTGAGTTCGTATGAGTACACCACCATTCTAATCCGGACTAGTAGAGCGGTATGCTTTTCTTATGGAAAAAATTAATTTTCTTTTCATGCACTTCTAAATTTTGTTATATTTTTTATAGAGAATAGGCGTAGGGAAGGAGGGTGATATTGTTGTTGCTTTCATTTGATGAGCAGCTCTTTCAACAAACGAATGGACAAATAGGGGAGAGGCTAGAGCAAGCTTTGGAAGAACGATCTCTGTTTGATAAACAACCCCCTATTTGGGGCGCCCCCATGTATAGTGACGACTTTTTGCTAAAGCAGGAGCGTGCGGAGAAATTTTGTTTTCAGCTATTGAAATACTATTGGGGTAAATTTAATTTGTTTTTTTACGATTCTTTTAGCAAGGCCAATATGAATGTCGATATGGCCAATGAAAAGATGGAACAATTTTTTGCAGAACCACAAAACAGTAAACAACTATTCACATTTTTACATACGCAAGGGGAAGTCGAATTTGATCAGCTTATAGAATTTATTTTTGCAAAGCCTATTAGAACACCGAGTTCACAAACAGGGCTTACTAAAATCTATGTATATAAAATCAACAATTGTTTTCTTGTACAGCCCATCTATTGTGAGCACGAAAAGTTCTGGCAGGTAATTGGTGCCAAAAAAATATATTCGCTATTTCTACAGCTTCCTTTGAAGAAAATTTCACGCCCTGCGGAATTAATGACAACCTTTAAAGCACTGCTTGTCGGGCAATTAACCGTTAATCGAGTGGCGACAATCGTTCATAAGCTGGTACAAAAAATCGATTTCGAAAATCCGAAATCTGATGAATTAAAGCAGCTCCATCTATTGAATGTCCGCACACATTTTACGAGTGGGCGCCGCCATATGTTAAAGCTCCGCAAATGCATCTATACACTGCAGCGGAATTGGTCGACCGGGCAGTTTGCGCTCAACAACAAAGAGTACACGCTGCTCGGATACATGCTATTCCAAGAGGCTGTTTTTAAAAAGGATTACAAAAATATTTTGATGCAGGGTATGTACTTGATTGAAGAAGAGCGATTGAATAACCACGCCATTGAGCTTGTCGTAGAATATACGGATGTATTAAGCAGCATGAATCCACAGCCATACGCACTCGTTAAGCATTATCGAAAAAACTATTTAGAGCATGTTTTTTATGAACTCATTGATAGCATAGTAAAAGAGGAGAAATTTGAGCAAGGGATCGAGTTATTGAAAAACTATGAGCTTGTAACTTGTACAGCAATTTTCGAGCTGTTGCAATCTGCTGACTATGAGGATATTCTACATAAAATTGAGGCAACGGTTCAGCGCGATATCGCCATTTTAGTGGACGGCTCTATCCATAAAGTACGGGAATCGCTCGCGACCTGGCAAAGTGAATATTTGAATGCGGGGAGTTCGTATCATGCGATTGCTATAATGTCATCTCAGCATGTTTGTAATCTCCTGAAAATCCTGTTTTATGCAGAGGAAGATAACTTAGTGGAAAAGTTATTGGCCGTATATAAGAAGTATTTACTCGTACCGGCTCATTTTCATAATTTGCGTCAATTTATTGAGCATCGCGTGATGGTAACCCGTTAACTAAAAAAGCATAGTTGAAGAAAGGTGAATCAATGATTCTTTGGAATCGGGATTCACCTTTTACTTTTAATTTAAGACGCCATCTTCTGTGAGTTTTTCGATATCATCTTGACTATAGCCGTAAGATTTTAAAATTTCCGCCGTATGTGCGCCCATTTTTGCCCCGACATATTGATAGGTAGGTTCTACACCGCTAATTTTTAGTGCTGTGCCAATTTGGCGTTGTGTTGAGCCATCTGATTTTTTCACATCAACGAGCATATTGCGTGCCTGGATTTGTGGATGGTTGCACGCTTCATCGAATGTTAGGACGGGTTCAACGCAGCCGTGAAAATCTTCATTGAAAATTTCAAGCCATTGGTCAAATGTTTTCGTGCAAAAGGCGTCCGTTACCGCTTCTTTAAACCGCTGCTGTGTATAGGATGAATCATTGAATGTGCTGTCGATTAGTTCCGGAATTTCAAGTGCTTCGCATAATAGCTTACGGAATTGTGGCTCTAGACTGCCGACCGAAAAATACCGCCCGTCTTTTGTACGGTAATAATCATAAAATGTTCCGCCATTTAAAATTTCCTCTTCTGGTTGAGGAGGTCGCCCGCTTCCAAGGTATTGAGTACCGTATAGAGCATTCATCGCAAACATGGCATCAGTCATGGACACATCAATAAACTTTCCTTCTCCGGATTTTTCGCGATGCAGTGCCGCTGCCAAAATCCCGATGGCAGCATGCATAGTCCCCCCGGCTATATCTGCAATCTGAATTCCCATAGCAACAGGTTTTTTGTCCTTTAAACGCGAATGATTCAACACACCGCCAATTGATAAATAGTTATTGTCATGACCCGGTCGTGTGGCAAATGGACCCGTTTGACCGTAACCTGTAATAGCACAGTAAATAAGGCGCGGGTTGATCTCGCGCAGTGTATCATAATCAATGCCAAGACGTTTCATGACACCTGGTCGGAAACCTTCGATAATAATGTCGTAATCCTTCACCAGCTTTTTAATGATATCAACGGCTTCTTGAGATTTCAGATTCAGTTGCAATGATTTTTTCGAGCGGTTTAAATGCTGATGAATGTAGGATTCTTTCTCATCATCATAAGGCGGCATTATACGCATTAAATCCACTCGTCGATTTGATTCGATATGAATGACTTCTGCTCCTAAGTCTGCAAACATCATCGTTGCAAATGGTCCCGGTAATAGTGAACAAAAATCCAGTATTTTTAATCCATTTAAAATTGTCATGCCCATCCCCCTTATTAATTGCACGTTGTATTAATACAGAAAATTATAAATTTAACAGTATTATAACAGCTTGCGATAAAAATTCCTATATTTATCCTTTTTATTATAAAAGATGTATGTTTTATTTTTGGCTGTACTAATTAGAAAACAGCAACCCCTTTTCAATAGTATTCTATTATTATATTTTAAATACTCTGAAAATTATAGTGCGAAAATAAGCAAATGTAACAAAAGTTGTAGAAAAAAGTGGGTGTTTTAGACAATCATTCACAAATGGGACAAGTAAAAAGTATTGAAAAAAAGGACCGTATTAAAAGTAATGATTACTCTAATACGACCCTGTGAATTATAAGGAATAAAAATTGATAGTAAAGTAAGGCAAGTTTTGACTATTGAATTCTACACCAACAAAAGCGTGGGTAAATTCCTCACGCAAAATGTTCTCCCGGTGAGTCAAGGAATTCATTAACGCTTCATGTGCGTGAATGGCGCTATATTGGCCACATGCTAAGTTTTCTCCCCACCAATTAAATGTCATCCCACCATTTTTCATGCGGGCACCCGCTCGTAACCCCTGCATATCCATATGACCGAAATAGTTGTTAGTGGCCATGTTCATGCTATGGCTGCGGGCAATAACATTATATTCGGGTGTATATTGTAGCGGATGTAATCCTTCAAAAACGCGGGATTCATTCATTAAATCCATCATCAAATCTTCAAACCCGTCCCGTAAAGCTATTGATGGCACAGCAAAGAAGCCTACTTTGGACATCTCTGTCTCGGCATCAATCGCCATAATTGATCGAACTTGAAAATTTTTATGTACATCATAAAAGAATGTCACATATTGGCGATCGATTAAATAAGTACCACTTGTTTCAACATTGTATTTATCATCATAATACTGTCTGAAGCGTCGATTGTTTTTCGTAATATGTGTTATTGGTTCACCGAATAGGGCTTTTACTGCCTGACGCGAGTCGCCGATGGAAATACCGCAGATCACTTGCCCAATGCGAGTTTCATAGCCGGCTACCGCAATGCTATCTTTAATGCCAATTAAATGAAAATCGGTATAGTTTAACGAGGGGTTGTTCCATTCTAAATCATATTCTGATGCAAAAGTTTTGACCGTTGTTGTTTTTGTGACTACCGTAGACTCAGTTGTTAATGGAATAAGAACGTCTGGATTCATCTCTTTCCCCTTTTTCGATTTCAATGAATATCTCACATAATATTATATTTATATTTTATATTTCAAATTCTATTACTCACGAATACTATATTAGCGTAATTCCTCATGAAATTTCATAGGAGATGATTGTATATGGGTGAAATAACTAGTGAAGTCAATATATAATAAGTGAAAAAACACCTATTTTAAAGTTAATTATTTCCTTATTTAACTATTTCGTAATAGAAATATATAGAAATGATAATTAGAATTAAAGTTCATAAATTAAAAATATAAATGTATTAAGGAGTAAAATATAACATTATAGTTTATTTTATTTCAATGTAATTTTGAAATTTACATTTTCGTCATTTCAAACTAGGTAGTTAGAACTGTTTTTGTATGACCTATGAAAAGGTGAACAAATTAATAATAAAATCAATGAAAATAGACAATTATATACGGCGTCTTGCAGCTGTTATCATTTGTGTATCGAAGGCTTGTGATTAGAACTATTTTGGCGGGGGTAAAGTATGAATGGTTGGCTATTTATTAATAGAACGGTTTTGCTTTTTGATTTTTAAGTCGAAAAGCAAAGCCGTTCCTTTTTGTTTAAAGAGAAGAAGAGGATACTTCTTTTAAGTAATATGTGAACGATTTTCCTTCTTTAAAAAGAAAAACTACATAAATTTGATACAGTTTTGTGCACTATCGGCCGATATAAAGAGTGTACGTGCTAAAAAGATGTACCATGATTCGACACTTCAAAAAAGGGGGGTTCTCTAACATGGATTCGAAAAAAGGGAAAAAGCTTTCGAAGGCTACAGTCGCAACAGTTTTAGCAGCGAGTGGTGTCATAGTGGCAATGCCGCAGCAGACAAATGCCTATTCATTTAGCGATTTAAATCCATTTGCAGATTATTATGAGCCCATTTTAGATTTAGCTAGCCGCAAAATTGCGACAGGCTACTCAGATGGCACATTTAAACCAAATCAAGCCATTACTCGGGAAGATGCCGCTAAAATGCTGGCACTAACGATTGATGTTAATATAACAAATCCAAAAAACCCAGGCTTCAAAGATGTACAGATGAGCAATCCAAACTACCGCTACATTGCAGCATTGGCAGAGGCAGGGGTTATTAACGGGTATTCCGATAAAACATTTAAGCCAAAAGAACCGATTACTCGCGGGCAAATGGCGAAAATTTTAACACTTGGTTTCAAATTTGGGGTTTCCTCAAAGCTTAACCATGGGTTTAAGGATGTTAACGCAAAAAATGCGAATGCCTACTTCATCCAAACACTATATGATCTGAATGTGACGAAGGGTAAGACACCTGTTTCATTTGATCCATTTAATACAGTAACACGCGCACAAATGGCAACATTTATTTGGCGTGCGGAAAAAGCAGATCGAGGCAATCCTGTATATGCGATTGGCGATATTACTGGCAATCAAATTTACATAAACGGTGTTGCACATACGATTGCGCCACATTTACGAAGCATTTTAAATGCAGCGAATAAAAATGTATTGCAAGGTGCCTTTATTGAAGGCAATTTTTCAGGAAATACGGTTCAAAACATTTCGAAGCTGACGATTAATGCGAGCGGAAATTCTTCGCGATTATTGGCGCTTGATGGTGGCTATTCTTCTTTTGCAGGAGAGCTTATTGTACATGGTAGCTATGTGCGTTTTAAAAATATAAACTTTACCGGGCGTGTGGAAGTGGCGGAAGCACCGAGACGTTCGCTTGCTTTACTAAGTAATATACGTATTGCAAGTGTTGGCAATGTTGCATCATTCATCGATTGGGAAAAACCGACTGTCCCAAAAAATGAAGAGTTCCTGAACCCAATTGATAAAGAAACATTACAAGAGAAACCAGACCCAACAAAGCCACCTCATTTACAGAAGTATACGGACCGCATGTCGAACTTAAAGAAATATGTCGACTTTGAAAACTCGGATATCCGTCATCTATATGTAACGTCAGATCGTACATTTGTAAAAGCCAATTACGAAATCGACCGTCTGACATTACAAGGAAATGTGGCAAATGTTGAGCTATATGCAAGTCCGAATGCTATGTACATCGACACAGACTACAATGTATCGGTTTTTGGTGTGCATGATATCCAGTATGTATACAAAAACACATTAAAAAATGTGTCGTTTAAAACAGATAGTACATACGACTATTATTACATTACTTCAAGCCATGGCTTTACCGATATTGGCTCACATGTTTATATTACGAACGCAATTATTCCGCCAAACAAAACGGTGAATGATGTTTTTGATGATTATAAAACGGATGATCCGAACATTGGCTATATAAAAGATGAAAATGGGAAAGCAGTAGATCGTGATCCGGTAGAAAATACGATTATTCCGGATGTTACTGGACCAAAGATTACGCAGTTGGATGTGGCTGCTGGAGGATCGACAGCGGACGTAACATTAACGGCTGATGAAGATGGAACTTACTACTATGTTGTAAAACCGGCTAAGGAAAAAGCTCCAACAATTAACGAGATTAAAACAGGCGGCACTAAATACAATGGCAACGGTCCACTCGTAATGGACGAGCCAGTTAAGTTTACAGTAAACGGCTTAGAAACAATGACAGATTATGTTATTTATGCCATTGTCATCGATAAAATGGATAACGTATCGGAAAAAGAGGAGCAGGAATTCTCGACGATTGATAACCGACCACCTACATTCCGCTTGGACAAAGGGGAAACAATGTACGGCGGGAAGCGTGTACAGTTTGTCATTAAAGGAATTACAGAGCCTGGAGAATATTACTATTATATCCGTGAGAAATCACCAGTTACATTACCTGATCCAACTGTTGATGAAATCATGAAACGTTATACAGGTAAAGGTACGATTGCAAAGCCTGACGATGTTGTCATTACCGAAACAAAATACGGTGCAAGCCCAGCGATAGGCGACATTAAGCCAAATACAGAGTACGAAATTTATGCTGTAATGGTGGATAAATCAGGAAATAAAATGCGCAACCCCGCTCCGAAAATTACATTGAAGACGGAAGCGCCTGATACGACATATCCGTATGTACTGGATCCGCCAGAGCTTCAATTGGCAGATAAGGAAAAAGGCTATTTTTATATTAACGTAAGTGAAGAACTGGACAAGGCAACAGCTGAAAATCCGGATAACTATTTATTATCCGGTACAGGTATTGTGAATATTTCCGGACATAAGGAAATGAAACCAGTCGAGGTACAATACTCGAACAAGCGAATTCGCTTAACGATTCCTGCAGTCAGCTCTCTAGTAAACGGCGATACGATTGTCGCGACAGTATTAAAAGGTGTAAAAGACTTAGCTGAAAATGAATTTGAAAATAAAGAGACAGTAGCGGTAGGTGTAGAACCAAGAAACTACGCTCAGTACAATCACACGGATTCGGTGAAACCAGAATTAACAATTAAAAATGTAATTACTGGTCCAAATAAATATGAAGTAGAGGTAGAGGCAAAGAAAGCCGGTACTTATTACTACATGATTTTACCGAATGATTTTGATTTTAAAGATATTACGAGTCGTGATTTTGTAGATGAATTTTCAAATGATTCGGAAGTTGTGACAGGGAAATTCCAAACAACTACACCTTTAGGTAAGCAAAATGCTTATATTGGGAACGGTCAAAACCCTGCGCCATTAGGAACATTTAAGTTCGACGTAACAAAACCGGGAACACCTCCCCGGGACCCGTTTAAAAGCTACAAAATTTACATGGTGTTAAAGGATCGTTCGGGACAGCTTTCGGAGATTATGAATAAAAATTTAATTGATGATGTAAAGCCACCGTTAGTAACAGGTGTCATGATTGAAAATGTGAAAGATAGCGATACACAGATTAAATTCACAGCCAATGTCGATGAGAAAGCAAACTTCTATGTATTACCTGTAAGAAAATATAAAAAAGAAACAGTAGATGGCAAAGAAGTAGATGTATTAAATACTGATTACTTTGATGCATCGGGAATTTTAAAAGATATTACGGCTGTGTTAAGCACAACAGCCAATGCACCAGATTTATTTAATAAGTTTAAATCTTTAGGGGCAAAGGATATAGGTGGTTCAACAGGTAAAGGTACATTTATTGATATTCCAAGGGAAAATCTTCTAAACTTAACAGCTCACGAAGAATATGGCTTCTATATAGGGGTAGTTGATACAATTGGAAACTTTACAATTTTAGAGAAGAGTTCAGCCGTAGTAATTGAGGAAGACGAGCCAAAAGGTCCGCAGATGAAGAAGACGCTTTATATGGATGGCACAAACCCTCATATTAAAAATGATGGATTAGTTACTAGACAAAGTAATTCATTTAACTCATCGTTTATGGAAACCACATTTACAATTACATTTAATGAAGCAATTATGCGTCAGGATGATTTAAGCGGATTATCAAATTATAATAAGACGGCAATACCGGCAAGTGGTACGTTTAATCTATCCTCAATTTTGGAATTTAACGGTGCAGATATTAACGATTATGAATTTGTAAGTTATTCAGTAGGTACAAGTACTACAAGCGAATCTAAGTTAATTATTCGTCCGAAAAATGCACGAGCAGCTATGCAAACGTTCCGAGTGAAGATGAAAGAAGATACTACAGGAGCAACTGTTTACGATTATAAAGATCAAAATGGCTTTGATACGACGAAAATTGGAACTTATATTTATCCAGCGTCTATTATTAATCAAATGTCAATTGCACAATTAAGCACACCTTATGTGTTAGATACAATAGTAGAAACAAGTTCTAAAAAGCTAAATTTATCTGTAGATTTTGATGTAGATTTAGGTTTAGTACAACGTTATTATTATGCAGTTGTTCTCGGAACAACGACGATTAAACCGACTGCTGAAGAAGTGATAAATGCAGTAAGAACTAATACTGTATCATCAAGTAGCCCAATTTATATTTATGGATCCGATATGATTGACGGAAGCGCAGGTAAGAGTCAAGTGTTGCCATTAGAAACAGGTAAAATTAGAGCGTCAGATGTATTCAAAACAGGACATAAAATTTATATGTTTACCGTTGATAAATACGGAAATATTGTATGGGCAAAACATAAAACAATGGCACAAGATTATATTGAAATCACAAAGTAATAAATATTTTATACCTGGTGTGAAAACAGTACAAATAACAACAGATTCAAACCAATCTTACAGTGGCCAAAGCTACGTAGGATTGGTTTTTTATGTTAAAGATCATAAAGGCATAATTTATTAATAAGGTTTTGACGATTCACAAAAGGCGCTTCACTCTGCATTTGGAGTGAAGCGCAAATTTTTTTTAGGATAGTATTGTCAAGTGAAAAGTTCAACTGACTTTGTGTGGATCGGTCGAAATGATATCGAATTGATTAAAATTATATTACTTATAATAGCTACCATTCTATCAATATCTAAACCCCTTTAATATTTGGTAAATTAAAGTAAGATTTAACGCTTCTTTATTATATACAAATCACGGACAGAGCTAACTTAAAAGAATATATCTTAATAAAAATGACAGGTGTCATTAGTATTTATTGACGCCTGTCGATATTTTCGTAAGTGACCTCCAATGTACGATAAAGGTACGGAAATGGAGGGCATGAAGATGAAACGTATTGCATTAATCGATATTTTAAGAGGTATCGCCATTTTAGGGACACTAGGAACGAATATTTGGATTTTTGCCCATTTAGGGGATCTCAAGTATATAACGACCACGGATTTTAGCAGTTGGTCGAATATGGATGATATTTTACGCATGCTTGTACTGTTTGTGTTTAACGGTAAACTGCTCGGCATGTTAACGATTATGTTCGGAGTAGGGATGGCGATAAAATACGAGCAGTCCATCAGACGTAATAAGCCTTGGATTGGGATGTATAAGTGGGTGATTGTATTTTTAATGGTGGAAGGCTTTCTGCACTACGTATTTGTAATGGAATATGATGTGCTTATGAGCTATGCCGTTACTGCCGCAATTATCGCTGTCATACTAAAGCGCGGGGAACGGGCGATGACACGGGCGTTATGGGTTGCTGGAGCTTTACATTTAGGAATGCTTGCTCTTATTTTTACTTCAATGCTGCTTGGTCCCGCATTTTCAATGGCGAGCTCTCCACAGTTAATTGCGATTTATGCAGAAGGATCGTGGCTGGAGCAGGTCCAAAATCGCCTTGCGAATTTTATGCTTTTTAGAGCAGAGGCGATTTTCATACTTCCTTTAAATATATGCTTATTTATTGTTGGGATAAAACTTATGCGCAGCGGTGCTTTCTCCTTTACGGAGCGCGGCATTGCCATTCAGAGGAAGCTTCTTACTTGGGGGCTATGTCTAGGATTGCCCTTGAATGTATTAACTTTTGTACCAGGTGGTTTATTTGATTTGCCTGTCCGATATATATTTGCCCCTGTGCTGGCATTAGGTTATATAGGACTGATTGCTATTATTGTTCGGAAGTGCAGTACATGGGGAATGTGGAAGTGGCTTGAGAAAACGGGGCGCATGTCTTTAAGCTGTTACATTTTGCAAAACCTAACTGCCACAGCTATTTTCTACGGCTGGGGTTTAGGTCTTGGTGGTAATGTAAATAGTGTGGAAATTATAGGTATTTTTTGTATGATAGTAGTGGGACAAATTATATTGGTAAATGTTTGGTTAGCTAAATTTCCGTATGGACCAATCGAATGGCTGCGGAAAGGAATGCTGCAGAGGCTGGAAAGATAGGGGGGCGACATGCTGGAATGGTATCCTAAAAGTCAGGCAAGATATTATTTAATCATTGATGTACTGACGGTCCTGCTGTTTAGCTATGCGGTTGTCGTCTCGGAACAGATTCCGTCACTTGTTTTTAAAATTGTATTTATAGCCGTTTATTTAGGCGCCTATTACATAGCGCTGTGGTATCAGGATGGTCTATTGCTTCCTGCTACCGTGCTTGGTTTTGTCATTACGGCGTATTTGGCCTATATAGGTGGTCCACAGTGGATCTTCTTTCAGTTTGCCTTTGCAGACTTTGTTGGACGCGCTGTCAATCGGCGTGTTTTATGGATTGCTACGTGTATAAATTTTCTCCTTCTTGCCAGTCTCGTCTGGCGCTATCAGGATGTGCTGTTTTCAAACGCACAGTCAATTGTATTGGCGGCTATGGTTTTTATTTTGCTGCTGCCGTGGTTACGCTATTATATTGAGAAATCCAAGCTGCTTCAACGTGAAGTTGATGAAGCGGTAGTACATATTGCAATGCAGCAGGAACGTCAGCGAATCGCCCGTGATCTGCATGATACTTTAGGGCATACGTTAACGGTCATCAAGGTGAAAACAGAGCTTGTTTCCCGGCTGGTGCCAAGTGATGATCACCGGATTCAAAAGGAGCTCGATGACATTATACTGACAGTCCGCACAGCACATAAGCAGGTGCGTGAGATTATATCGGAAATGAACTTTTTATCCTTGCAGGAAGAACTTAAGCATTGTGAGCAGCTACTTAAGAATGCCGGTATTCGTGTGCAGATTGAGTATCAGCTTACAAATATTCTACTGTCCAGTGTGCAGGAAACGATGCTTGCCTATAGTATCCGGGAAGCAGTAACAAATGTTGTGAAGCATAGTCATGCGGCTACTTGCAGAATACACCTTTACCAGATAGAGGACCGAGTGGAAGTAGCTGTTATCGATAACGGAATCGGTTTATCCAATAAACAGCAAGGAAATGGGTTATTTACAATGAAGGAACGGATGAGGTCATTAAAGGGAAATGCCGAAGTGACGTATGATCAGGAGGGAACAAAAGTGTTCCTGACAATACCACTGTACTCAATACAGGAGGATGAAACATGATTAAAATTTGTATCGCCGAGGATCAGCAGTTGTTGAGGGGCGCCTTAATATCCATTATGGAGCTTGAGGAGGATTTACATATTGTAGGTGAGGCAGCAGATGGAGCAGAAGCATGGACTTTAATTGAAAAAGAAAAGCCAGATGTATGCATTTTGGATATTGAAATGCCACATTTATCCGGTTTGGAAGTAGCTGCGAAAATACGCAATCACAATTTTCCATGCAAAATCATGATTATGACAACATTTGCAAGGGCCGGTTATTTGCAGGAAGCTATGGATCTTCATATTGATGCGTATGTGCTTAAAGATGAGCCTATCCAATATGTAATTGGCGCTGTACGTAAAATTATGCAAGGTGAAAGAGTGATCAGCCAGGATCTTGCTGCAACTTTATTTATGAATGAAAAAAATCCTCTAAATGAACGGGAAATCAATGTACTAAAGCTCGTGAAGGATGGCTATACGACAAATGAAATCAGTAAAAAGTTATTTCTTACTAAAGGCACAATCCGCAACTATTTATCTTTATCTATTCAAAAGCTAGAAGTTGAAACAAGGCAGCAGGCTGTGCAAAAAGCGGTTGAAAAGGGCTGGATTTAGTTTTTAAATAGGTAGCTATTTAATTAATAGAAATTAGCAGGGAATATGGAGAACCGTACTATAAAGTAAGTGCAGTTTTTTATTAAAAAACCTGGGACAATATGAGAAATATCGATTTTTCCTTTTGGGAAAATCGATATTTTTCTGCTTCTGCCAGAATTGATTTCCGTTACGGGGACGCTTTCTGGAAGATATTTCTCCTACGGTTACTCGTCTCCAAACAAATAATGCTGTTCTCCCTGGGTTCGCCCCCTCCACTCCAATTAATCTATAGATAGGGTGTAAATTTCTTAATAAGAATCCTTCTCTTATTTAATGAAATTTCTACTTATGTCCCAGAACTTTGTTTATAAGCAAATAAATTTTAGATAGTCTTTAATATCCTGTGTGTAATTAATACACCTGCATCTGTTGCATTATAAATCAAATTAATTTATATAATTTTCCTTTTTAGTTTATTCCTTCAAGTTGAAGATTGAATTTTCTATTTACTTGATATTCTATCAGTAGGTATTTCCTTGTATTTAATTATATGAATATAATGATTTTCTGTTAACTCATCGCAGTATTTTGGGATACCTATTCATATTTTAATAGCTTTTGTTGCTAAAAAAAATTTGGGAACAAGTAGCTAATATTTAAGGGAATAGTCATGGACTTATGGTATATTTAATAAAAATATCTAAAAAATGAGAATCCTCGATTTTAGAATGCTCCAAAACAATACATTTTCGGAAAATAAATTATTTTCTTAAAATTAAAATATATATTTAATTATAATGGTAATATAATAATTGGAACTGGTAATTAATTAGAAGAGGTGATATGAATGGAGGAAAATAATGTTATGGAAAGCAAACCTTTTACATTTAATTTTCAAAGGGTTCATCAGTTAAACTTAAAAATTACATGCTTTCTGTTGGCGATAATCATAATTCCACTAATCGTTGATAATGGATTTAACGGGGCGATATTGTATATTTTAACTGCTGTTGGTGTGATAGCGTGTGCAGGCTTAAATTATTTTTTGAAGCACCCTGATACTGTTAAGGCAGTCTTATTTGCGGCATTACCCGGAACAGCAGTATTTGCATTATTCTTATTAGATGGTTTTACATTAAATAAGCATTACTTAGTTTTTATTACAATTGTAATGGCAGCAATTTATTTTAGTCGAAAGATTTTGTTTACATACGCACTTATTGTACAAATTTGTGTGGTGTTACTTTACGTTTTAGCTCCGGATAAATTTTTAGGGGAAAATCATTCGTTTACGAGCTTTCTTACAGTATTTTTCGTATATAACGGAGTTTTATATATGTTAATTAAACTAAATGAATGGGGTGGCCAATTAGTTTCTGGGTCGCAAAAACGAGAGCAAGAGACAAGTCTGCTACTGCAAGAAACGAAGGAATTAGTAGTAAAGATTGAACAAAGTGCTTATACGTTAGGTACAGAAACGGATGATGTGAAAAGTACATCAAATGCGTTAGCAACCGTGAGCGATACAATTTTAAACTCAACACAGCAAATTGCTGAATCTATACATAGTGAAGCGGATTCAATTTCTGCAATGCATAATATGATGCATGAATCGAAGCTAGAGCTTTCACAAACAGTTGATTTATCTCAAGAAGCAATGGATCATTCACAACAAGTAAATGAGCAGTTATCTAGAAATGCACAAAATGTGGATCAGGTAACGAAGCAGATGGATGTCTTAAGCGAATCGATGAATATGACAGTAATTACGATGGAAGATTTGCAAAGTAGCTTACAGACGGTGAATGATTTACTAGGTGGTATTAAAAGTATTGCCGACCAAACGAATTTGTTGGCATTAAATGCTGCGATAGAGGCGGCACGAGCCGGTGAACATGGGAAAGGCTTTGCGGTAGTGGCAGATGAAGTTCGAAAGCTAGCAGAGGAAAGTGCAGTAACGGCGTCGGAAATTACCGGAGTTACTTCTCAGCTTTTCACAAAATCTTCAGCGGCACAGGAACAATCTATGCACGGTCAAGTGACTGCGTTAGAAGGGCAAAAATTATTACAAGAAATTGCGACTGTCTTCAATAATGTCAAGAATTCAAGTGATATTTCAAACGCCAATATGAAGAAAAGTGCTCTTGCGATTGAAAAGGTTAGCAACCAGTTCACCCAACTATTAAGTGAAATTGATATGCTATCAATTGCGTCCCAGCAAAATAGTGCGGCTACAGAAGAAATTGTTTCTTCTATCTTAGAGGAAAATAAATTACTAGAAGTGATTGGTGAGGCAACAGAAAAACTTCAAACTTTAAATCGAGAGCTAATTGCCTTAACTAAATAATCCATATACCGAGGTACGAGGATGAACCGTTAGCCGGAAAAGGTATAAGGTATATGTTTAAAGGGGAGTTGAACAGTAGGAAAGGCTGACTCTTAAAAAATAAATTCCCTTCATTCTAAGTAGAGAATGAAGGGAATTATTTTTATCTAGTTATTATAACTTCTTCAAGCGTTAAGCCTGTTGATATTCCTCTTTTAAAATAGAGTAATACACACTATCCACCAGTGTTCCGCGGATCATATGATTTTTTCTCATTGTGCCTTCATGGGTCATACCTAAACGGCTCATCAATTTTGAAGATGCTGCATTTCTAGTGTCGGACTCCGAAAATACCCGTTCTAAGCCTAGCTTATTGAAGGCTAAATCGAGTATTAAGTTTCCGGCTTCGTTCATATAGCCTTTTCCCCAGAAACTTCTGTTCATCGTAAAGCCGAGTTCACCGCTTTTGTTCCATTCGTGGACGCGGAACTCGATTGCCCCAATCATTTTATTACTTTCCTTTAACACGAGTGCATACTTGCCAAGAGGCTCTTTCAAAAAATAATTTTCTATCATTTTCTTCGTTTGAGTCAGCTCTTTATGGGGTTCGAATAGGAACTTAACTGTTTCCTCATCCGCCATATATTCATACATATCTTCGGCATCCGTAAGAGAAATCGGACGTAAAAAGAGACGCTCACTTACTAATTCGCTGTGTTCTTCTAGTAATTGATTAATATTTTTCATAGTGTTTTCTCCAATTATTATGTCTTTAATTCGAGAGTGTTTTAGGCTTGTTTATCGTAACATAATATACATTTTTTTACTATAAGTTGATATGTATGTATATACATTCAATTAGAAAACGGAGTTAATCAAATGGAAGTTGAATGAATTGATCAATAATAAAGGAGGCAGCACCGAGAGCAATTGCACGATCCTTTAAAGTTGAAAATTGCACAGAATAGTTATCCCGTTGAAAATGCATAGTATTAGAATTGATTGTATCTAATATAGATTGTTCAATAAATTTTTGCGCTTTTATTATACGATTACCAATAATAATTTTTTCAGGGTTAAATGTTTGAATTAAATTGGTGATACCGAGACCGATATAGTAACCGGTTTCCTTGAATAATTGTATAACATCTTCATGGCCTTCTTCGGCTAGAGTTATTAACTGCTCTAATGAGAGTTCACGTTCTTTTAACATATAAGTTGCATCATGAATAAGGGCATATTCTGAGGCGTATGCTTCCCAACATCCATTACGGCCGCATGTGCATTTACGCCCATTCATATGTATGATGGCATGTCCGCTTTCGCCCGAATAACCGTTAACACCCAAATAAATATTATGATCAATAATAATCCCGACACCTAGCCCGATGCCTATACTTAAATATAATAGGTTTGAAGTTTCTTTATTATTTTCAAAAATATATTCTGCATAAGCACCAGCATTTGCCTCATTCGAAATATAGATTGGGAAGTCAAAGCGATTACGCAAATAGCCTCTGATATCAAAATCTTCCCAACGTAAATTGGGCGCAATAATAATTACGCCATCTTTATTAACAGAACCAGGAACAGCAACGCCTAATCCAACGATTGAGAATGGGCTAGGGGGTACATTTTCCATGAGTAATTCTATTAAATTCAAAATACTTTTTAAATACGCGTCAAGTTGGATGGTTGGTACGAGTTGGAGATTATCGAAAACAATTTCCCCTTTTAGATTAAAGACTGCTCCGTATAAATAGTTAACGCCAATATCAATGCCAAGTGCAAAACCGGCCGTTTCATTGAACCTTAATAATTGAGATCTTCTCCCTCCAGTTGAAAAATCTTTCCCGTCTTCTACGATTAGTTGATCCTCTATTAGTTCAGTTACTAAATTGGCAACCGTTGCTTTTTTTAATCCGATTTCTTCAATGATTTCTCCTCTGGAAACGATCCTTTTAGAGAAAATATAATTTAAAATTTGCTGCTTATTAAATTTTTTCCCTATTTGTTGATTCCAAGACAAAGTAGCGATCCCTCCACAAACTTATAAATTTAATTAAAGTATAACAAAATAACTTTGTTCATCCAATAGACAAACAAATATTGTCATGTTATTCTATTTTTAAATTAAGAATATTACAAATATTAAAAGGGGTGTAGTTCATGCGGAAATGTAAGGGCTTTCTTTTTGGGATTCTGTTAGTAATGTCAATGTTATTGGTGGCTTGTGGGCAGGATGCAGGCGATTCAAGCAAAGATACAGGCAAGGCTAATTCAAGTGATTCAGCAGGGGATAAATTGAAGATTGGTTTATCGGTATCGGACTTAACATTAGAACGTTGGCAGCATGACCGTGATTTCTTCGTAGCTAAAGCGGAAGAAATGGGTGCAGAAGTCGTAGTGCAGTCTGCAAATGGTGATGAAGCAAAGCAATTATCGCAAATACAAAATATGCTGTCTCAGGATTTAGATGCATTAGTAATTATTGCGATTAATTCGGATTCTTTATCTACTGTTGTAGAGCAGGCAAATGCAGAAGACGTTCCAGTATTAGCGTATGACCGATTGATTAATGGAGCAGATATCAGTGCATATGTTTCATTTGATAACGTACGTGTGGGCGAAATGCAAGCGGAGTATTTAGTGAATTTAAAACCTGATGGAAACTATTTCTTAATGGGTGGATCTCCAACGGATAACAACGCAAAAATGTTCCGTGAAGGGCAAATGAATATTATTCAGCCATTAGTTGATAAAGGTGATATTACAATTGTCGGCGATCAGTGGGCGAAAGATTGGGACGCAAATGAAGCATTAAAAATTATGGAAAACGCATTAACTGCAAACAAAAACAATATTGATGTTGTCGTAGCTTCAAACGATAATACGGCTGGTGGCGCAATTCAGGCGTTAGAAGCTCAGGGATTAGCTGGTAAAGTATTAATTTCCGGGCAAGATGCTGACCTGGCGGGTGTTCAGCGTATTGCAGAGGGCTTACAGACAATGACAGTTTATAAGCCGATAAAAGCAATTGCTGAAAAGAGTGCGGAAGTAGCGGTTCAATTAGCAAAAGGTGAGGAAGTTACTGCCACGGATTCTGTAAACAATGGTCAAATGGATGTTCCATTCATTAAGCTGGACCCAATTTCAGTAGGTAAAGATGAATTGATGACAACAGTTATTGAAGATGAATTCCATAGCTATGATGATGTATATAAAAATGTACCGGAAAGCGACCGTCCGTAAATAACAGCAAAAGGAGGGGGAGAATTTCCCTCCTTTCTTTTAAATGAGGATATCGAGAATGGTGGTGGAAACATGACTGAATATGTTTTAGAAATGAAAGGAATAACAAAAGAGTTTCCAAGCGTTAAGGCTCTGGACAATGTTACTTTTTCAGTGCGAAAAGGTGAAATCCATGCCTTATGTGGTGAAAATGGTGCAGGAAAGTCGACCTTGATGAAAGTATTAAGCGGCGTTTATCCGGCTGGCACATACAGTGGAAAAATTTTAATCAAAGGCAAAGAAGCAAGTTTCAAAAATATTAAAGAATCTCAAGATGCAGGAGTGGCAATTATTTATCAGGAGCTGGCATTGGTTGGTGAAATGACGATTGCTGAAAATTTATTTTTAGGACATGATTTAATGCGCTCGGCCGTTATTAATTGGAATGAAATTTATAAAAAGTCGATGGTAGCACTTGAAAAGGTTGGTTTAGATTTGGACCCACAAATGAAGGTATCCGAATTAACGGTAGGAAAGCAGCAACTTCTGGAAATTGCAAAAGCTCTGACGAAGGAAACGGATATTTTAATCTTAGATGAGCCAACAGCTGCTCTTACTTCGAAAACAAGGTGTAACATGCATATACATTTCGCACAAATTAGGAGAAGTAATGGAGCTGGCTGATTCTGTAACAATTTTACGTGATGGTCAGACAATCTCAACGAACTCCATCGAGTATCTCACTGAGGAAATGATCATTACAAAGATGGTAGGTCGTGAACTGACGGAGTTATTCCCTTATGAGGTGCATGAAATTAGTGATGATAATGTATTGCATGTAGAAAACTACACTTCATACAATAAATCAGGAAAAAAAGTTGTATCTAATATAAATTTCAATGTTAAAAAGGGTGAAATTGTAGGTTTTTCCGGCTTGATGGGAGCAGGTCGCTCAGAGCTGTTTATTAGTTTGTTTGGCGGAATGTCTGGTAAAAAAGAGGGTGCGGTCAAACTTAATAATAAAACCGTAACAATTAAATCACCAACAGATGCCATTAAAGAGGGATTTGCTTATGTATCGGAAGATCGTAAGCGATACGGTCTAGTACTAGGAATGGATATTGCAAAAAATACGACACTAATTGCATTAAACAAGGTGATGAAACTAAATGTGATTAGCCAAGCACTTGAAGTAAGAGTAGCAGAAGAGATTACAACTAAGATGAAATTAAAAGCACCTAATCTAGACATAGAGGTAGGAAAGCTAAGTGGCGGAAACCAGCAAAAGGTTGTTTTGAGTAAATGGATTATGAATAATCCAAAACTATTAATCTTAGATGAACCTACTAGAGGGATTGATGTTGGTGCTAAATATGAAATTTATAAAATTATGAATGAGCTTGTTCAACAAGGTGTTGGGATTGTACTAATTTCATCTGAGCTGCCCGAAGTTTTAGGAATGTCAGATCGAATTCTTGTTATGTGTGAAGGAGAAATTACGGGTGAATTTACAAGAGAAGAAGCAACTCAGGAAAAAGTAATGATGTGTGCAACTGGAGGGAAAAAACGTGATTAATGAACAGACAATCAAAAAAGAAAGTAAATTATCCTTCAAATTCGATTTACAATCCTATACCTTAATTCTTGCTTTAATTTTTATTGCTATTATTTTCACATTTTTTACTGGAGGGGAATTCTTATCTTCTCGTAATATTTCCAATTTATTTACCCAAATGTCGATCATAGCTGTACTTGCGGTAGGGATGACATTGGTAATTGTGGCAGGACACATCGATTTATCGGTAGGTTCGATAGTAGGGGTTACAGGTGGAATTGCCGCAATGCTGCAAGTTTGGCAAGGATGGAGTACACCAGTTGTTGTCCTCGCAGCAATTATAATTGGAGGTTTAATTGGATTATGGCAAGGATGGTGGGTTGCATACCGAGCAGTGCCAGCATTTATTGTTACACTTGGCGGTATGTTAATATTCCGAGGGGTTTTAATCGGCTTATCGGATGGTCAAACGATTTCATCATTAAATCCAAGTTTTAAACAAATAGGGAACAGTTATTTACCATTTATACCAGGTTATATTATAGCTGCTATAGCCGTTATTTTAATGATAACTTTCACGGTAAATAGTCGTAGAAAGCGTAAGGAAATGGGCTTATTATTATTGCCTTCTGTAATCGATTATGGAAAAGTGACAGTTTATTCTGTTGTTCTAGTAGTCATTACGTATATGTTGAATCGTTATTTAGGTATTCCTATCCCGTTTTTAATTGTAGTGGTAATTGCGCTTGTTTTCATGTTCATTACAACGAAAACAGCATTTGGACGTCGGATTTATGCAATTGGCGGCAACCCGGAAGCAGCAGCATTATCGGGAATAAATATTAAACGAAATACGCTATATGTATTCGTCAGCATGGGTGCTTTAGCAGGAGTAGCCGGTGTATTATTAACAGCGCGTTTAAATGCAGCAACAGTATCTGCCGGGAACAGTTATGAACTTGATGCCATCGCAGCCTGTGTAATTGGCGGTACATCTCTAATGGGTGGTAAAGGGAAGATTTTTGGAGCAATTATAGGTGCACTAATTATGGCAAGTATTGATAACGGAATGTCGATGATGAATATCGGCGCATATTGGCAGTATATCGTAAAAGGTTTAATTTTGATTTTGGCGGTATGGGTTGACATCATTTCTAAAAACAAATAAATCGGAGGAATATTATATGGCATATTTCAGCAATATCTCAGCAGTCAAGTATGAAGGACCAAAATCATCAAATGATTTAGCATTTAAATACTACAATCCAGAGGAAGTTGTAGGCGGGAAAACGATGGAGGAAACTTTACGTTTTGGTGTAGCCTATTGGCATACTTTTACGTATGATGGGGGCGATCCATTTGGTGCAGGAAATATGGAGCGATCATGGGATAAGTTTTCCGGCATGGACCTAGCAAAGGCACGTTTAGAAGCTTCATTTGAATTTTATGAAAAGTTAAATGTGCCATTTTTCTGCTTCCATGATGTAGACGTTGCACCAGAAGGCCAGTCATTGGCAGAAACGAATAAAAACCTGGATGAAATTATTGACATGATGGAAAAATACATGGCTACTTCTAAAACAAAGCTTCTTTGGAATACAGCCAATATGTTTTCAAATCCACGCTTTGTCCATGGTGCTGCGACATCACCGAATGCAGATGCTTTTGCCTATTCGGCTGCGAAAGTGAAAAAGGGCTTGGAAGTAGCAAAGCGTTTAGGTGCTGAAAACTATGTCTTCTGGGGTGGTCGTGAAGGCTATGAAACACTGCTTAATACAAATATGAGGTTAGAACAAGATAATCTTGGTAAGTTCTTGAACATGGCGGTAGATTATGCAAAAGAAATTGGTTATGAAGGTCAATTCCTGATTGAACCAAAGCCAAAAGAGCCGACAAAACACCAATATGACTTCGATGTAGCAACAGGGATTGGCTTCTTGCGTACGTACGGATTGGAAGATAAATTCAAATTCAATATAGAAGCAAACCATGCAACATTAGCAGGGCATACATTTGAGCATGAGTTACATACAGCACGAATTAACGGCATGCTGGGCTCAGTGGATGCCAACCAGGGCGATATATTACTTGGCTGGGATACGGATGAATTCCCTACAGACCTTTATACAAACACGTTAGCAATGTATGAAATTTTGAAAAATGGGGGCCTCGGAAAGGGCGGCTTGAACTTTGATGCAAAAGTACGACGTGGATCATTTGAGCAAGATGATTTGTTTTATGCACATATTGCGGGAATGGACTCATTTGCAGTCGGACTGAAGGTTGCCCATAAGCTATTGGAAGATGGTGTGTTAGAAAACTTCGTAGATAATCGTTATAGCAGTTATAACGAAGGTATCGGCAAACAAATTGTTGATGGGACTGTCGGCTTCAAGCAGTTGGAAGAATATGCTTTAGGGCTTGGGGAAGTTAAAAACAGCTCTGGTCGTACAGAGAAATTGAAAATGATTATAAATCAGTACATTTTAAATGCTATAGCTGAATAATTGTTGTAAATAAGCTTTTTGAGGCTAGAGCAAAAGATTTATACTTTTGGTCTAGCCTTTTATGCAGTATGAGGGTGGAGGCAGAAATATGAAGTACGTAATCGGGATTGACCTAGGAACAAGCGCAGTAAAAGCACTGTTAATGAATGAGCAAGGAACCATTGTCGATGAAGCATCAAGAAGCTATCCGCTTGTTCATGAAAAGCCAAGTTACTCAGAGCAAAATCCAAATGATTGGGTGACTGGAACTAAAGCGGCAATTCAGGAAATTGTTAAACGGTTTACGGAAGATGTTTCTACTATTGTAGGGATTAGTTATTCTGGTCAAATGCATGGATTGGTGCTACTTGATGAAAACAATGATGTTCTTCGACCTGCAATCTTATGGAATGATACACGGACAACAGAGCAGTGTAAGCAAATTGTTGAACATGTTGGACAGGAGGAACTGCTGAGAATCACTAAAAATAATGCTCTGGAAGGCTTTACGTTACCGAAAATTTTATGGGTAAAGGAATATGAACCGGAAATTTTTAATGCAGTAAAAACTTTTCTATTACCTAAGGATTATGTGCGTTTTGTAATGACTGGAAATTTGCATATGGATTATTCCGATGCGGCAGGCACATTATTACTGGATATAGAAGAGAGCGAATGGAGTCAGGAAATAGCTGCAGTGCTGGGAATTGATTTAACAATATGTCCACCGCTTGTGTCATCGGCAACAGAAGTGGGGCAACTGACAGAGGAATTTGCTAAAAGCACAGGATTAACGACTGCAACTAAAATTTATGCTGGTGGTGCGGATAATGCATGTGGGGCAATTGGTTCTGGTGTTGCAGGCGATGGTAAAACAATGGTCAGTATCGGTACATCGGGAGTGCTATTATCATACGAGGAATCCAATTCAAAGGATTTTGAAGGAAAGGTACACTACTTTAACCATGTTGTAGAAGATGCTTACTACACGATGGGAGTTACGTTGTCGGCGGGGCATTCCCTTAGCTGGTTTAAAGAGAGATTTGCGGAAGGGCAGTCTTATGATGAATTATTTACGGGGATTGATACAATTGCTCCCGGAAGTAACGGATTATTGTTTACACCGTATATTGTAGGTGAACGCACACCTTATGCAGATTCTACGATTCGTGGAAGCTATATTGGCATTGATGCGGCACATACGAAGCTACATTTTGCGCGGGCTGTGATGGAGGGAATCGTTTTTTCACTGCGTGATTCGTTAGAGATTTTCCGCACCTCGGGCAAAGATATTACCAAAATGGTTTCCATCGGCGGTGGCGCAAAAAGTCCAGTCTGGCTACAAATGCAGGCCGATATTTTTAATGTTACGGTGTATAAACTAAAAAACGAGCAAGGGCCAAGTATCGGTGCTTGTATGATTGCAGCGGTAGGAGCGGATATTTACACAGATTTTGAAGAAGCTGTTCAGGCTTGTGTTCAAATAGAAGGGAAATTTGAACCGAACCCTGAAAATGTTGAAATATACAATCAGCTATATGCAATATATCAACAGATTTACACTCAGACAAAAGCGTTAAATGAACAATTAAATCTATTTCGCTAGGGAGGAATTCACAATGAATGCAGTAAAATGGGGAATTTTAAGTACAGCAAATATTGCGCAAACGCAATTGATTCCAGCTATAAGACGTGCTGAAAATGCGGAAGTCATTGCGATTGCCAGTCGTGGCCCAAAGGTACATGCGATCGCTGAAAACTTAGGGATCAAAAGAGCTTACGAGAGTTATGAAGAATTATTAAATGATCAAGAGGTAGAAGTGATTTATATTCCGCTCCCAAATAATTTACATAAAGAGTGGGTCATTAAAGCAGCAAAGGCAGGAAAGCACATTTTATGTGAAAAACCTGCTGCATTAAACGAAGCTGAGCTAGAAGAAATGATTACAGTTTGTAATGAAGAGAATGTACAGTTTATGGAAGCGTTTATGTACCAATTTCATCCACAGCATATGCGAGTGAAAGAAGTTATTGATTCTGGAGAAATTGGTGAGGTAAAACTTTTTAAATCAAGTCACTCATTTTATTTAACAGACAGTAAAGGTGACATCCGCATGGACGCAGAAAAGGGTGGGGGTGCCATTTGGGATGTGGGCTGCTATTCCGTTCATGCAATGCAATTGATTTTGGGGAAAGAAGTTAAGTCACTTTCATTTAAAAGGATTATAGATTCAAAAACAACTGTTGATGTTTCTGCTTTTGGAATAGTCGAGCTGGAAAATGGAATCCATGGCATGATCGATTGTAGTTTTGATATGACAGAACGAAATGAATATGAAATAGTTGGGACGAAGGGAACGGTAAAAGTTAAGAATGCATTTAGACCAGACCGTCTAAGCGGGAATGGACAAATTACTATTAACACTTTAACAACAGAACGTATCGAACAAACCGGCGGAGACATATACAAGCAAGAGGTTGAATACTTCTCCGATGCTGTACGTACTAATGGAGACCTGACAGTACAGCATAATTATTCACGCAAAAATGTGGGGGTTTTGCATGCGATTCAGCAATCGGTAATCACAAATCAACAAATCGTATTAGCCGATTACGTTTGCAATGATTGAAGTTAGACCTTTTGGACAAATAAACAAGCATCCCGTTTATGAAGTTATTTTAACGAATGCAAATGGAATGTATGTAAGCAGTTGTACATTAGGGTGTATTATAACGGCAATCGCTACCCCCGATTCTAAAGGAATAATTGAGAATGTTGTTTGTTCATTTGATACGGCAGAAAAATATAAACAATATCCGCAGTTTTTTGGTGCTGCGATTGGACCTTTTGCAGGCCGTCTTGAAGATGCTACTTTAGAAATCAATGGAGTTTCTTTTCAAGCGAGGGCAAATGAGGGACAGCATTTACTGCACGGCGGAAATGACGGTTTTCACAATCAGCTGTGGCAATTTGAAACAGGTGTTTCCTCACGTGGACAATTTGTAAAATACTTTCTTAATTTCGAATCCGTTGATTTTCCTGGAAAGTTAAATATGTCTATTACCTATACATTAACAGCCGGTAATGAGCTAATCATTTCTTATGAAGGTATAAGTGATACAGACACGATTTTAAACTGTACAAATCATAGTTACTTTAATTTAAGTGGAAATTTAAAGCGTACGATTGAAGAGCATGCTTTAAATTTTTCCAGTAGAGGAATGCTTTATATTGATGAGCGGGGGTTACCGTTGGGCAATATAGAAAATGTAGTTGGAACAATATTAGATTTTAATGATAAGAAATATTTGAAGGAAGTCATTGGGAGTAACTCTACGCAAGTCAAATTGGCGAGCGGAGGCATAGATCATCCATTTCTATTAGAAAAAAATGAAATTGAATTATCGGAGGAAGAAAGTGGCCGCAAACTTACAATCATAACGGATGAACAAGCTTTAGTTGTATATACGGGCAGTAAAATCAGCAGTGGGTACTCATTTAAAGAAGCGCCCGCACAAAATTTTTTAGGTATTTGTTTAGAAGTACAAAATGTTCCAAATAGCGTGAAATATAAACATTTACCAAGTTCTATAATAAAAAAAGGAATTCCTTACCATCATGAAACAATCTACAGATTTACAAATCTATAATAAATATGTCGCAGAATAGAAGAAGCACCATTCGATTATAAAACGAATGGTGCTTTTAACTTTATATATTCGAATGATGGGCAGCCGAAGTAGAAACTTTTTCTTCTCTTTCGTTTGTTTTTCTCGTTAAAGAAAAGACTGCACATGCTAAAGCAACTAGTACAAGTGCGCCACCATACCAAGCTGCGTGAGAAATTGAATTGGTTTGATTTAAAACAATACCACCAAATCCTGAACCCATTGAAATACCGATTTGTAATGCTGAATTGTTAAAGCTTTGTTGAATATCCGAAGTAGCTGGATCTGTTTGAATCAGGTAACTTTGCTGAGGTGGAGATAGACTCCAACTTAATGCACCCCAAATCATCATAACCGGTATAAATACAATAAGTGAAAAGGTCATGAATGGCAGCAGGAACAGCACGACAGCAAACGAAATGATGACAATAATAATACTTTTAGGGGCACCAATCTTATCTGAAAGTGTGCCTCCAAATGCGCCACCACTCACTGCAGCAATCCCGAATAATAGATAACAAAGACTGATCCAGCTTGAACTCAGATTAAGCTCTGTTTCCAAAAATGGAGTGAAGTACGCATATATTGTATAATGTCCTGCCAGCATAAACATCGTGGCAAGATGGGCCGTACCAATTTTGGAGCTGGTAACTGCCTTTAATTGTTGTGAAAGTGGAACGGCCATTTCACCAGGAATGCGCTCTAAATAAATAGAAATCAGGATAAAAGAGCCTATCGATAATATGGCAATCCCTAGGAAAATAACACGCCAACCGAAATAATCGGAAATTAAAATTCCAAGTGGTACACCTAATACAAGCGACGAACTAATACCCATATAAATAAGACCTAGCGCCTTTGCTCGATGTGTCGGTGCAACAACTTTTGCAGCGATTATTAAAGAGAGCACAGTGATCAGTGATGTACTCATGGCACTTAAAACACGGGCAAACATCATAAAGGTGAAGTCCGTACTGAAATAAGTCATGATATTACTGATGAAAAATATAAACAACGAAATAAGGTATAACTTTTTCCGTTCGACCTTACTCGTTAAAACTAATAGCACTGGACCGGCAATCGCATAAATAAGGGCAAATACCGTAATTAGCTGCCCGGCCGAGCTTATTGAAATATTCAAATCCGTTGCAATAATTGGAAGAATACCGCCAACGATTAATTCAACCAAACCTACAGCAACAGTTGATAATGCGAGTATAATAACTTTGAAATTCATAATCTGCTATACATCCTTTCTGATGAAAAATTTAGAAAATAAAAAAATCCTGATTACAAAAAATGAGATTAATCATTTTCTGTAATCAGGATTTTAAGGTTCCTGGTAGAGACCCTCAAGCCGTATCCTTGAGGTTATACAGTACTATATTACTATATTGTTGTGTAATAAAACGAGCACTTGAATAGTTTACTAGCTTTCATTTGATTTATCAAGTTTTTTAATTTTGATTTAACAGGGAGGGAAATAAATAAGTTTGTAACGTTTATTTCACGCTCCGCTATAAGTAAAGCTATATTTTCCTATTTTCTTCATAATGACACGGCAGAGGAAGTCTCCAATTGTAGTGAATTGCTGACAAACGTATTGCAACTACAACCAGAACGATTAGTGTGAGTGCGAGAGGGGAGCTCAAGCCAAGCCAAATAGAGATGGCACATAAAATAGTTAATATCGCATGAATTTCTTCCTTCAATGCAAGCGGTTTTCTACCAGCAATCACATCCCGCATTACCCCGCCGCCTACTCCTGTAAATAGGGCGGCCAAAATCATCACATCTAAATCATTGGAATAAACTTCACTTGCTAGCATGGCACCTTGAAGGGCAAAAGAAGCAAGACCAATTGAATCGAAAAACATTCCCCATCTTCTCCAATGGTCAGTCCATTTTAGTGGAATTAACACGATGATGATTAATGTTATGAACACTGTTAAAATAGTGGATTGCTCCCACAGTTCAGTAGCAGGAATCCCTATAATTACATTTCGAATCAGCCCTCCTCCAAAAGCTGTAATAAAACCTAAAGCAAATACACCTATAAATGAAAATCTCGCTTCAAGAGCGACAAATGCTCCCGTTGCTGCATATGAAATAATCCCGATAAAATGAAGAACAACCCATGACATCCTTTTATAACCCCCTTTAAAATACAAAAAACTCCACCACAAGACGTCTTTTAAAAAGACCTTGTAGTGGAGTAATAAATTAGCAATACCTACTAACGAATCAATCCATTTTATAAAATGTAAATAGCACCCCAACAAATAATTATTGGAATTCCATTTATTTCTTTTATTATACTATTTTGTTTTAAAAGAACAAGTTGGAGAGAGAAGGGTTTATTTTTTTTAAAGTTATATTGTATAGTTTGAATAAACTAGGGGGTGTGTACAAATGGGGAAGAAGGAAACCATTTTTAATGAAATCGTACGAAAAGTACGTAAAGAGCTATATGGAAAAGGACCGGATAGAATTTATACGCATTTCGTGGAGAATATGGCTGTCACAACGATGTACGGCATTCTGACACCTACTGAAAAATTTATTATTCAATCAGAAGAAGGAAAAAAGGTTATCCACAATGCGAGAACCCAAATGATTCAGGAAATTTATAAGCAACAGGTTCCTGAAGGATTGGAGGAGCTCGTCGAATCAAAGCTGCTTCATTTATTTTCGGATATAAAGGTGGAAGAGGATATGGCTGTATCGGTATTTATATTTGAAAAGTCAATTGTGTAGGGGTATAGGTACCATATTTTCAATTATTTCTTTACAATGGACTTTATTTCTAATAGAATGAGAAAAGATTAAAATACCTGAGTTGTTCAGGAGAGGTTCATAGCTGATACCCTCTATAAAAAACTATGGATACATGCATATTATGCCATGTCCATATCGGATGTGGCTTTTTTTATTGCATCCGATAGTTTTTTATTGATGATGATACGCTTAACCCCTCCTTGGAATACTTTGGTATGAACGAAGGAGGGGTTTTTCATGTCTAGTAGACACGAAAAAGATGGTTTAGAGGATTTAACGTTATTAGGAAATCAAAATGTGAAATATGCTTTTGAATATGCACCAGAAGTGTTGGAGTCTGTTGATAATATGCATGTTGGCCGCGATTATTTTGTGAAATTCAATTGTCCAGAGTTTACGAGTCTTTGTCCGATTACACAGCAGCCGGACTTTGCGACGATGTATATTTCGTATATTCCGGATCAGAAAATCGTGGAGAGTAAGTCGTTAAAATTATATTTATTTAGTTTCCGTAATCATGGCGATTTCCATGAAGACTGCGTGAATATTATTATGAATGATTTAATCAAGCTGTTAGACCCGCGCTACATAGAAGTATGGGGTAAATTTACGCCGCGGGGAGGCATTTCAATTGATCCTTGGTGCAATTACGGTCGTCCTGGCACAAAATATGAGGAAATTGCCAACTACCGTTTAATGAACCATGATTTATATCCAGAAAAAATCGACAACCGTTAAAAATTAAATATACCTTGCAGGTGAAAGAGGTTATTAGCGACCCTCTATAAAAAACTAAGATTAAACAGCACATAATCTTAGTGCTGTTTTTTCGTTTAAAAGGAGCAAAAAGATGAAGGACGAAAAAGCACTCGTCGTATTTAGCGGCGGACAGGATAGTACAACATGTCTGTTTTGGGCATTAAAAAATTTTAAAGCAGTGGAAGTTGTTACATTTGATTACGGACAACGGCATGCATTGGAAATTGAATGCGCTAAAAAGATTGCCGAAGAACAGAATGTACGACACCATATTTTAAATATGGAGCTACTGAATCAGCTTGCACCAAATGCCTTAACACGTGATGATATACCAGTGGAAGAAGGGGAAAAGGGTGGATTGCCATCAACCTTTGTACCGGGACGAAATTTACTGTTTCTATCGTTTGCGGGTGTGTTGGCAAGCCAAATCGGCGCAAAGCATATTGTCACAGGTGTATGCGAAACGGATTTTAGCGGTTATCCGGACTGTCGCGATATATTTATAAAATCGTTGAATGTGACACTGAATTTATCAATGGATAGCCCCTTTGTAATTCATACACCGCTCATGTGGATTGATAAAGCTGAAACATGGGCATTAGCCGATGAGCTTGGCGCATTTGAGTATGTTAGAGAGAAAACACTGACTTGTTATAACGGCATTATTGCGGATGGATGCGGGGATTGCCCAGCATGTAAGCTGCGATTACAAGGGATGGAAACGTACTTATACTCGAAGGAAACAGGAGAGGTATTATGATAAGAATTTTATTTTATTTAGTATCTATTGTGACGGCAAACGTTGTAACAGCACGTTTTGCACCGCTTGAATTGGGCATGTTTATTATACCGATGGGTTCATTCTTAATTGGTGCGACATTTATATTCCGTGACTTAGTGCAAAATAAATACGGTCGTAAAAAAACATATGGCTTCATTTTACTGGCATTAGTTTTATCTGCAACTGTATCGTTCTCATTAGGCGATACGTTAATTATTGTAGCTGCATCTGCACTATCTTTTTTAGTGGCAGAAACGGCCGATACAGAAATTTACACACGTCTAAAATTACCGATGGCGTGGCGTGTGTTCTATAGTGGAATTGTCGGAGGTTTTTTGGATTCTATTGTGTTTGTTGTAGTGGGGCTAAGTCCTTTAGGAGCAGGCTTTGTACCTTGGGCAGCGGTACCAGCAGCAATTGTAGGTCAAGTAATTGTGAAAACAGTAATGCAAATGGTGGGTGCCATGATTTTAAGTCAAGGGCTCGCTTATAATGATCGACGTCTAGCGAAAGCGGCTTTATCAACAGTAAGCAAAGGTTAAGATTTTAACAAAATGCCATTCCCAATGAATAGGGGGTGGCTTTTTATGGGTTTTAACTAAAAAATAAGCGGAGAATTTACCGTTATCTGCATACTGACCTTATTTTTAAGGGGAAATAACGGTAGTTTTTTCCGTTATTCAGAGAAAAAACAACTCTTTTCGTGTTTTGGAGCGCAATAAGCGGAATTTCTTCCTTTATTTTTGCTGTTTTTAAGATTTAAATCCTAATAAGGGAAATTTATTCCCTTATTTTTTTCAATATGAATACAAAAAACAAGGCTGCATTAAAAGTCAATTTGACCTCCAACACAGCCTTGTTCCAGTACATTCTTTTATAATTGTGGACCTCGTGTATCCTCGTCCACAATGACTAAAATCTTACCAGCTTTAAATTCTTCATCATAACGGTCTGCTTCCTCTGCGGAAATACCCATTCCTACAAAGGCACCTGCCAATCCACCAATACTACCGCCAGCAGCTAATCCTGTCAGCCCTGTAGCGATTGGTCCAGCAGCTACGATAGGACCTACTCCTGGAATGGCCAGAGCTCCAAGTCCTAAAAGGATACCACCAATGCCACCTAAAGCGCCGCCAGCAGCTAGACCTGCAGCTGCACCGCCTGCAACATCAGCACCTGTTTCAGTGGAAACGTGATCTATATCAGTTTTGCTTTTACTAATAATTGAAATATCCTCCGAGCGGTAACCTTGTCGCTTTAAATCCTCGATAGCGGCGATTGCCTCTTGTTCTGTATCATAATATCCTACAGTATGCTTTGCCATGTCTTTCATCCCCTCGGCTGTATATTTTCAACAATAATTAATTATAAAATTGGACCTCGTAAATCTTCGTCCACAATGACTAAAATTTTGCCGGATTCCACATATCCGCTGTAACGGTTTGCTTCATCTTCTGGAATCCCCATACCAATGAGAGCTCCAGCTAATCCACCGACACCTGAACCAGCAGCTGCTCCTGTTAAACCGGCTACAATCGGACCTGCTGCCACGATTGGCCCAATTCCTGGTATTGCTAATGCGCCAAGTCCAGCAAGTACGCCGCCAACGCCGCCTACTACTCCGCCAGCAGCTGCTCCTGTAGCAGCTCCTTCTGCGACTGCACCTGTTTCATCAGAAATTGTATCTACATTTGAGCTGTTTTTACTTACGACTGAAATATCTTCTGAACGATAGCCTTGACGTTTTAAATCTTCAATTTTCATGATTGCCTCTTCTTCAGTATTATAATAACCTACAATATGTTTTGCCATGTTTATCATCCTCTCCTTTGTTTCTTGCACAGTGTAAAAATACCCTGGTAGAAAATATATAAACATTATGTGGTTGATATTTATATAACTACTGCCTGAAAAAAGCAGTAATAGTAAGGGGTATAGATTTGCTTTTTTAATATAAAAAAACCCCCTTTTCAACAAGTTGAAAAGGGAGAAGAATACTTTTGGCGGAATTGTAATCTTACGGTTTTACCTATCGATATTAATAATAATGTCCTCAAGCTCGACCACTTTTATAGGGGATTTACTATTTTCTTCACGGTATAGCACACCGTTTTCAGGTACTTTATTTGCTGCCATTAATGTCAGAGTTTTCGCATCAGGATGAAGCTTTTCGTATGTGAACATATAATACATATCATGAATACCGCTTCCTGCATTAACCCCCGCTGCTTGAATGAGTTGCTAAAATGTGAAATAATTATGTTAACTTAATACAAATACACCTTCTAGGGTTCCGTATGCGCAGGCATAGTCTGGTCCGAGAGAAGGTGCGCGATTTTTTTTGCGTCACGGAAGGATAAAAGCCTGGGAGATATGTTGATGAACATTCCTCCTGGCTTTTTTATTTGTTGAAAAAATACAGGTTGAAATGAACTCAACGCACAATATAGAGGAGATGAGGAAAATGAAGTATTGGTTATTAGTTGTACTCGCTGCTGTGTTTGAAGTCGGTTGGGTAATCGGCTTAAAGCATGCCGCAACACCTTTGGAATGGTTTGGAACAGTGATTGCCATTATTGTGAGCTTCGGAATATTGATTTACGCGAGTGGGGTATTACCAGTCGGAACCGTATACGCGGTATTCGTTGGACTCGGTACATTCGGTACAGTCATCAGCGATATGGTATTATTCGGCAGCCCGGTTGAGCCGTTAAAAATCCTATTTATTTTTACATTATTAGCAGGTGTCATCATGTTGAAGCTTGCTACACCGGATGACAGCGGTACGGGAGGTGAGCAGTAATGGCTTGGATTTATTTAATTTTAGCGGGATTATTTGAAATGGTTTCAGTTGGATTTATGGGCAGGCTACAGCAGCGTAAGGATATCCTCTCATTTGTGCTACTTATTGTCGGCTTTTCTGCTAGCTTCTTTTTCCTGAGCCTTGCTATGAAGGTATTGCCAATGGGATTAGCCTATGCAATTTGGACAGGAATAGGTGCAGCAGGGGGGGCAATTTTAGGAATTGTACTATTTAAAGAACCGAAAAATGCCTTGAGAATTACAGCGATCACTTTAATTATCGGGAGTGTCATTGCGCTGAAATTGATTTCTTAATCATACTAATTACCAATTCTACAGATTTGTGTAGAGTTGGTTTTTATTTTAATCTTATAAAATATTTTACAATTCCTATAGTAATAGTATAGAATAAAATAATAGAAAATTTAAAATACATAGAAAATAGTGAGGTAATCATTATGTTAGGAATCAAAAACGATTATTTAGTAATTGGTGATGTGAATGCACCTGTTAAAATGGAAGTATTTTTAAATTATGCATGTCCATATTGTGCTACTTTTTATGAATTAGTTGATCATACACTGCCTAAGTATTTTACAGAAGGTAAAGTGGCTTTAGTTGTGAAGCATTATGATAAGTCTCGGGAAATGCTGCTGCCTGGAACGCTAATTAATGCCAATCTGGATTACACCAATCCGGAAAGAACATTGGAAATCATAAGTGAATTATTTAAAAATCAAGCAACATGGGATAAGTATTCGAGTTTTGAAATAAAGAAATATATTGAAGAAAAATATGACTTAAAAGAAGAGCCTGCTAATATCGACCGTAGCTTACTGATTACAGCTGAAGCGATTGAACGTAATGTAAAAATGGTCCCAACTGTCTTTATCAACGAACATGAATTTCAATACCCACGTGAGATATTTGCAGAGGAATTAGTAGAAGTTATCGAAAAAGAGCTAAAGAATGCTGTAATTTAATTGTCTTCCAACATAACAGAAAGAAGGGGCTATCCGGAATAAAATTCTGGATAGCCCCTTAACTTTGAATGATTTAATTACTCAATACAGCTTTTAAACTGTTCCCTTGATTGGTCTCTGAAACCTGTAACGGCTCTTCTTCACCGTGCATTAGGCGATTTAAAATTTTCTCTTCTAGCTCAATTAGTGCCGGATTCGTTAATTTACGCGGACGTGGTGCATTCACCTCTTCATCATAGGCAATTTGACCGTCCTCAATTAAAATGATTCGATCTGCTAATCGGACCGCTTCTCCGACATCATGGGTTACAAGCAATGCCGTGAAGTTATTTTTTTCCCAAATGTTTTCGATTAGATTTTGCATTTCAATCCGAGTTAAGGCATCAAGAGCACTTAACGGTTCATCCAGCATTAACAATGATGGTTCATGGATTAAGGCTCTCGCCAATGCAACACGTTGCTTTTGACCGCCTGAAAGTGTAGATGGCCACTCATCTTTTAAAGGTAATAATCCAACCTTATTTAAAGCTTCTTCGGCCTTTGCTTTCCAATCTCCTGTCAATCCTAAACCGACATTGTCTATAACTTTCTTCCAAGGAAGTAAACGCGAATCCTGATACATCATTTTCACATTAGCTTCCGATTTAGTAGCAGGGACGCCATCGAATAATAACTCGCCGGCAGTAATTTCCTCAAGGCTTGCCACAAGGCGCAGCAGTGTACTTTTCCCACTGCCACTTTTACCGATAATGGCAATGAATTCACCTTTATCAAAAGAGATGGAAATATCATGTAAAATTTCTTTTGGTCCGAATGACTTTTTTAAGTTTTTAATATCAATTTGAATTGCTTCCGGTTTCATGCTAAATGACCTCCTTATTTCGTATAGCTTGCATTCCACTTTAATGCGCGGTTCTCACCAAACTGTGCAATCAAATCGGCTAGCTTACCAAGCAATGCATAAATGATAATGCTTAAAATAATGACATCTGTCTGCATGAACTCACGAGCGTTTGTCGCCAAATAGCCTAATCCTTCATTAGTCGGGATTGTTTCAGCGATGATTAAAGTCAGCCACATGACACCTAGTGCATATCGTAAACCGACAAAAATAGATGGCAGTGCCCCTGGTAACAATACATCTTTGAATAAGCTCCAGCCCTTTAAGTTGTACATGCGACCCATTTCTACTAAATTAGGATCCACATTACGGATACCGTGGAATGTATTCACGTAAATAGGGAAGAGCACCCCTAATGCCACTAAGAAAATTTTTGCATCTTCTCCAATACCAATCCATACGATAACAAGCGGAATAAGCGCCAGGTGAGGGATATTCCGAATCATTTGAATCGTTGTATCTAAATAAATGTAGGATTTTTTTGATAAACCATTTAATACACCTAATACAAATCCAATGACACCACCGATTAACATTCCCGTTAATGCGCGCCATAAGCTTACGCCAATGTGGGTCATTAAATCGCCATTTACTAGCAGATTCCAACCCGTCTCAACGATTGTCAGTGGGGACGGGAACAATGAAGCCGATATAACTTCCAAACGTACAATGATTTCCCAAATCACGACGAGCACCACAGGAATAACCCATGGACGAAAATCTAGTTTCATACTATTTAACCTCCTATATAAAGTAAGCGAGAGCATAATCGCACTCGCTTACTCAATTTCCTATTTAGTCCAAACTTTATCTTGGATAGTTACTTCTACTGGAATCAATTTTAGTTCGAAGTATTTATCCGCCTGTTTTTGCTGTGTTTCAATAATTTCGTCTGTAATTTCGGATGCACCGAATGTACGACGGTTAATTTGCTTACTAATAACCTCTTCTTTAATGCCAAGTGCTTCAGACATAATCGCGATTACTTCCTCGCGATTTTCGTTAGCCCATTTATCGGACTCATCAATTTTTTCTAAAATGAACTCGACTAGCTCTGGATAATTATCAACAAATGTTTCTGTTGCAAAATAGAATGTACGGTTAGGGTAGCCGTCGATATCCCCGTTTACTAATGTAATAGAATCTGTTTCAAGCTCTGCCGATGCAAAGAATGGATCGTAAGAAGCTAAAGCATCGATTTGCCCTGTTTCAAATAATGCACGACCTTGTGCTGCATCCTCAGGATATACCCACTCTACATCATCCACTGTTAAACCGACTGACTCTAGAGCAAGTACTGTAGAATAATGATGGTTACCACCTTTTAAAGCGCCAACTTTTTTACCTTTTAAATCTTCAAGCTTTGTGATGCCTGATTTTTTTAATACGACAATTCCAACACCTTCTGGATTTGGATTATCTGCCCCTACGTAGTAGAAAGGCTTATTGGAAGCTTGAGCGAAAATACCAGGGCCATCCGCAGCGTGACCGAAATGAATTGCCCCCGCATAAATGCCCTCCATTAAAGTATTACCGTGTGTGAATAATTCCCATTTAATCTCTAAATCTTTTTCTTTAGCAGCTTCATCTAAAATACCTGATTCTTTTAAAATGTGTAATGTATTCCCTTTTTGATAGCCAATATTGATTGTCTTTAACTCTTTCCCTTGTGCATTACCTGTTGATGCGCCGTCCTTTTCATCGGATGAACATGCAGTTAACACTGCTAATACTAAAAATAAACCAAATACTGATAATAGCTTTTTCATTATTTATCCTCCATTTTTAAACAAATCGATAAAGTGCATTTGTAATTTCTTCTACCTTTTGTGTAGCTCCTTTAAATTGAAGCGCGAAAAGTCTTTCACCACCGGCTTCCAGTACGTCTGCAACTACACCTTTTCCAACCGGCTCATACAGTACAATATCGCCACCTTGTAATGATAGGCGTTGCACTTTTGAATTCCACTCTTCATCTATATAACTTGCGCCTTTTTCAAGCTGTAATAGCGTTGACCAAAGTGCTGCTGTTTCTTCAATATTACGGACAGCAAATGCTGCACCGTCTACTTGAACATCACCTAGCGTATGGGGTGCAATTACTCCGCGTGCTGTTAGATCCTCAAGTCGCTCATTATCTTTTTCATCCCACTCGATAAAGAAAGGTAAATGTAATGATTCATCTTGTTTGCCTGCGAATAATAATTTCCAAGTGACCAATGTGCCATCTGGGCGAGTACGACTGAAATCAGTCGGACCATTCACTTCCAGCCCTTGTGCTTTAAAGTGTTCTGCTAGCTCCTGTAAATTATCTGAACGAAGTGCAATACGCTGTGGGCCAGACTGTAGATTATTTTCGATGAATGTATCACGTAGGCTGTATTTTACGCTGCCGGCTTCTTTTACAAGTGCTTCATCAAAGATGCCGATTAACTCTACATAACTTAAATCAAAGTAGCTAAGTGTGTTGTAAGTGCCTAAATTTTCATGACGCCCCCCTTGAACAGCGTGCAAGCCTAACTTTTGAAATGCCTCTGCTGCTTTTGTTGGGTCAGGCGTTAAATGGACAAAATGATCGAACTGTAATGTCATATATATCGTCTCCTCACAATCTAATAAATTCAAAATTATTATAAACAAATAGATTTAGTTGGTTTAGTGGCAAGAACTAAAGGTACGTTCAATTCCAGCTTATTTAAATGTTAAGGATTCATTAACTATAATCCCTATAAATTTAATACACATTAACTTAGTACTACTTTAAATATTGCGGTACGAAAAGTCAACATAAAATTCAGAAAAATTAAATATCTCAATAGGGTTAAGGGGGGGATTAACAGGACCCTGTAATAATAAAAAGAAAATGACTGCTTAATCCCATCTTTATTTCCTTCTAACCATCCCTAAAAATTTCTGTTACACTAAATTTACAGTAAATTCTAACAATTTAAAGGGGGAGCTTTATGGAAGAAGTTAGGGAGATAGCTTTAAATGAAAATATTATTGCTACGCTAGATACTATTGTCGAAACTGTTTTAGGAAGTGACAAAGCAACCATTACATTGAGAGATCGGGCTTCGGGGGAAATTATATATTCATATCGAGGGGAGCATTTAATGCGTCCGGCTTCCAATATGAAAATCATCACCGGGGCAACTGCGTTATCTGAGCTAGGGTTGGATTTCCGATTCAAAACAGAACTTTATCTGGACGGGCAAATTGAGGATGGCACATTGTACGGGGATATTTACATAAAAGGCTACGGAGACCCTACAATAAATGAAGCAACACTCAAGCTTTTTGCGCAGAAGCTGTCGGAACAAGATATTCAAAAGGCAACCGGGATGATCATAGGCGACGATACATATTTTACAGGAGATACATTGCCGCCGGGTGTTGACGAGGAGGGGGAGACGCATTATTATGGGGCGCGGATTTCACCCATTACGATGTCACCGAACGATGATTTTGATGCAAGTACGATTATTATAGAAGTGACTGCGCGTAACGTAGGAGAGCAGCCGGACTATGTAGTCATTCCCCATTTGAGCGGGATGCAGATTTTTAATGAGGCACTCACAGTAGTAAATGATAGAGAAAATACGCTTGAAATTCGTCGCATTAATAATACAAATCAAATCAAAATCACAGGTGAAATTCCTGAAGGGGAAAGTGCAAAAGTATGGGTATCACATCAGGACCCAACAAAAAATACGCTGCAATTTTTCAAAGTGTTATGTGAACAGGTGGGCATACAATTCAGTGAACAGTGTAGGATAGTAAATGGTATTATTCCTCAACAAGCGGATCTTATTTATACGCACGAATCTGAAACGCTTGAGGAAATGTTCTCTATTTTTATGAAGCTCAGCAATAATAGTATGGCGGATATTTTTGTGAAGACAATGGGGAAACTTCAGCACGGAGTAGGGGATTACGCGCATGGTCTGCAAGTTGTACAGGCCTACTTGGAAAAGCATCAAAATAATTTTGAGGCATGGCAGTTTGTCGACGGATCAGGGCTTTCGCATGGCATCCGCCTCCATTCAAATGGCATCTCACAGCTATTGTTTAAGCTTCAGAAAGAGCCTTACTTCCCTCAGTTTTTCGCTTCACTACCGGTTGCAGGGAATACGGATCGTCTCATCGGCGGTACATTAAAGGATCGTTTTTTGGAGCCGGAATTACAAAATACGATATTCGCCAAAACAGGATATATTCATGAAGTAAACACTTTATCCGGTTATGTAACAGGGGAAAGTGGAAGAGACTATATTTTCTCCATTATGCTTGAAGGCCGAGAAGAAGGAATTCCTTTTTTAGATGAAGGATTAAAGTCAATGATTGTTTATTTATAACTATATGAAACAAATAATTCTGAAACTTTTTTGTACAACACCCGTAAAACAATAAGGGGGTGCACAATGAAGAAAAGAATTGAAGCTATTGACGCATTAAGAGGGTTTTCGCTATTAGGAATACTCATTGCGAATATGCTGTATTTTCAATACAGTGATATAACGCAAAATACAATAGATCCGACAACTTGGTGGGATAAAGGGGCATTTTATTTCACAAAAATATTTGTAGAAGCTTCATTTTATCCGATATTTGGATTTTTGTTTGGATACGGCATTATTTTATTTATTCGCACGTTGGAAAATCGGGATTTAAAAACAAGAGGTCCATTATGGCGGCGTGCCATTGGTTTAATGATTTTAGGCGTCTTACATATTGCTTTTGTATGGGATGGCGACATTTTATTTACTTATGGTGCAGGTCTAATCATCATCATGTTATTTATTAAACGTAAGGTAAAAACTCTGCTCATTTGGGCAACGGTTATGACATTATTAATGGC
This sequence comes from Solibacillus ferritrahens, assembly GCF_037027585.1. Lineage (NCBI taxonomy): Bacteria > Bacillati > Bacillota > Bacilli > Caryophanales > Caryophanaceae > Solibacillus > Solibacillus ferritrahens. The sequence goes on from NZ_JAXCLE010000016.1 coordinate 79,926, forward strand.
ACCACTATTATTACTGAAAACGGATTTCTTGGCACTTGCAGCAAATGAGGATATTGTCGCTGTTTTAGCAAGCGGTACCTACTGGGAAGTTGTCCAGCAACGCATCGGAATTACTGAAGATATTCCATTTTTCATTGTATTACTAGTCATACCTATTGCGGTTGGTTTTATGGCTTTACTGTCCTTTTTCGTCATTGGCCCATTCGTATTATTAGGAATGGCTGCAGCCAAAACAGATTTCTTTGCGAATATTAGTGGGAAAACAGTATTATTAAAACGGTTAGCATTATTAATTCCAATAGGTCTGGCCTGTAAAGCATTGTTATTTTGGGACCACTTTGCCGGAAAGCTGTTATATGGTGCAGGGACATATATGCTGGCACTTGGTTATATGGCGCTCTTTACGCTCCTTTATTTAGCCAATCATGAAAGCAAGTTATCTAAAGCATTTGCAAGCGTTGGCCGTTTATCGTTAACGAATTACTTAATGCAGTCGCTAATTTTTACAACGATTTTCTACGGATACGGATTAGGTTTCTTCGGGGAGCTGGGCGTCGCAATTGGGTTGGTTCTTGCAGTTGCTTTCTATGCCATTCAACTTTTCGTCTCCACACTTTATTCAAAACGCTTTTCGATTGGCCCAGTAGAATGGTTGCTTCGTAAATTCATTTATTTAGGGAAAGGTTGAAGGAAGATGTTGTTAGAAATGACTTCCGAAATTTTTGCCCATAAATAAGCGGAGATTTTACCGTTATTTGCGGATTGAACCTGTTTTTACAGGAAATAAAGGAAGATTTTCCGCTTATTCATCGAAAAAATAACCATTTTCATGTTTTTTAGTGTAATAAGCGGAATCTCTCCGCTTATTCTGGCAGTTTTTTAGTTAATTTTCATAATAGGGGAAATTCCTCCCTCTATTTTTACGGAGGGACTAAAATTCAAAAAAAGTGCCCTCGAAAAAAGGGTGCTTTTTTTATTTTAATGAAACTATTTTTTAATTACACAGGTCTAACGGTTAATCGGGAAAGGAGGCAGCTATGAATTTGCGAACATTTGAAGAGATTGTACATTCACATGGCGATTATATACTGCGCCTTTGTTATACATATACGAAAGACTGGCAAATGGCTGAGGACCTGACCCAGGAAACCTTTATCCGTTTTTACACGGCACAGGAAAAGTTCAGACAGGAAGCCGATGTAAAAACCTATTTATATCGCATTGCGGTCAATCGCTGCAAAACTTATTTGGCGAGCTGGCGTTATAAACAAACACAGCTGATCGAGATTGGCCAAAAATTAATTTCAAAAGATAATGTCGCCATACAAATAGAGCGAAAAGATGAGGCAAAACAGCTGTATGAAAAAATAGAAGGGCTACCTGTAAAATACCGGGAAGTACTCGTATTTTATCATTATTTTGATTGGACAACAGCACAAATTGCAGAGCTGCTCAGTTGTTCAGAAAATACGGTGAAAACGCGGCTGAGGCGTGGGAGACAGCAACTTGGTCAACTATTGGAGAAAGGGGGCATAACGGATGGATCCGATTAAAAAAGTACTGACAGATGAGCTGGAAGGAAAAAAGCTATCACAAGAAGCAAAACAAAAAATTTTAACAACGAAACCGCGTAAAAAGAGAAATTTCATCCCGCAAATTGCGACTATCTGTATATGTGCTGTCGCGCTGTTTTTATTTTTAACGAATACGGAAAAGAAGGCGCCGCAAATGGAAGCAGCTAATGCGATGTTCGGCCCTATAGACGAAGCCATTGTAGACTATTTTAATAAAGAATCACCGAAGCTACAAATGGAGCCTGGAAAACAGGAGGATCCGTTTCATAATGGGGACGCCTATTTAATGCGACTTGCCCTTGAACAGAATAGTGGTCAATTTTATAGTGACTCCTCATTGACGAAAAGTGAACGCTACATAGTCAGTGAGCTGTTGCATTATATACAAGAAGCAATTTGGCACAATAACACTAGGGTAGAAGTCAACCCAGTTCAATCGATCAATCAGCTTGTAGAACAGGCACCGGCACTTATTTCACAGTTAAAGCCGCATGTTGAAATGCCCTATATGAAAACAGTGGACGAAAAACAACAGCAATGGAATTATACTTCGTTTGATAAGAAAAGGTGGATATCGTATGTAGTCGTTTTAGCTTTACTGTTGGCGGCTATTATTTATTTAATAAAGTCCAAACATTTTATTATTGTAGCATTTGTGATCTTTTTAGCTTTGGTGTCCTTTTCACAACCATTTTGGCAACCTTTCAAAGATGTGAGCGCATATGATGAAAAGACATTGGTCGAAGTTGTTGAACGTGAATTGAAAAAAATGAATATACGAGTGGTTGGACAGCCTGAACTTCAATATGCCGCCTCGATTCATAAAGTAAGAACAGCACTTGTCTCCTTTGAGGATGGTATGACGGTACTAGCTGAATTCGATTATAATAATGGCCGATATATAAATCGCGGTATGACATGGCATTCAGGTAATATTTTCAGTAATATATCGATCGTTCAAAATGAACAGAATACTATCAATGTAATGGCTTTTAAAGCAGATCATCATGTAGCAAAAGTCCTTATTGAAAATGAACAGAATTATTTGGCTGAAGCTGCATTAAAAGAGCAGAAACCTACAATAATTTATTTTAAAACACCAAAGGGATTAAGCTCCTACTCTAGAGTCTACTTTGATGCTAATGGAGAACGGGTTCAATAATGAAGAATATAAGCGGAGTTTTCCTTCGTTTCATCCGCAATATAGATAAGCAAAAACATCCATTTCTCTTATGAAGGAAAAATGGATGTTTTTCAGTTTGCCATGGTGGTCTTTTCATCTCATTAATCACTGTTTTTCTAATACCTTCCGTTCAATCATTTCCACACCTTTATACATAATTGTTGCTAACACGATAATGATTAAAAGCGCCAAGAATACTAGTGTGAAGTTAAACACCTGGAAGCCTGAAATAATCAAGTAGCCGAGCCCGCTGGATGATACTAAAAACTCCCCTACAATAACCCCAACCCAGGATAGACCGACATTTACCTTTAGTGTTGAAATGATCGTCGGAGTAGAGGCAGGCAGAATAACATGGCGGAATGTTTCATATTTAGAAGCGCCAAAAAGCTGCATGACCTTCACATAATTTTCATTGACTTGCTGAAATGCTGAAAAAATAACAAGGGTTGAAATAATAACCGATATCAGTACACCCATTACAAGTACTGCCAGCATATTCGGCCCGAAAATCACGAGGATAATCGGTCCAATCGCTACTTTAGGCATCGCATTCAATACGACAAGATAGGGGTCCATCACATCGGCAAATGTTTTCGATGACCACAAGGAGATAGCGAGCAATGTTCCGAATAATGTCCCTAGTATAAAGCCGACAACCGTCTCAAACATGGTTATCGCAATATGGGGAAACAATGACCCATCACTTATTTTCGCGATGAACATGCTTCCAACTGCACGAGGGCTACTGAAAATTAGCGGGTCCAGTATCCGGAAATGTGTAGTAACTTCCCATAATAGAAGAAGACCAATAAGAATAACAAATTGAAAAGCGAATATTTTACGCTTTTCTTGACGTCGCTGCTCATTATATTGCTGCTGTAATTGATCAATATTCATCTGTATCAAGCTCCTCCCATATTTCTTGGAACAGTACTTGAAAAGCAGGAGCATTACGAGCATCAAATGGTGTAAGCTCGCGAATTTCCTGCGGGATGATGAAGCTTTTTAAAATAGTCCCTGGCCGTGCGCTGAAGATAAATACTTTATCGCTCATCGCAATAGCTTCACTAATATCATGCGTTACTAAAATGGTCGTTGTTGAAAACTGCTTTAACGTCTCCGATACAAAGTTTTCTAAAGATAGCTTTGATCGGAAATCGAGCGCGGAAAAGGGTTCATCCAGGAGGAGTAATGTCGGTTTGACGGCAAGTGTGCGCGCAAGTGCAATACGTTGGCGCATCCCTCCGGATAGTTGTGGCGGGTATAATTTCTTTGTATGAGCTAATTCGAATTGCTCCAAAAGTTCATCAACAATATCATGGTTTTCCCTTTTTAAAAGGGTTAGCCCGAGTGCTACATTCTCCTCGATTGTTTTCCACGGAAATAAAAAATCCTGCTGAAGCATATAACCAATTTCTACGTCTCCAGCAAATTGAATCTCACCGGCCGTTGGAGTTAACAAACCTGCAAGTAAAGAAAGAAGTGTCGATTTCCCGCACCCACTGGGACCTAAAAAAGAAACAAATTCACCCGCTCCAACTGAAAAATTTACATTTTCAAGGGCAGTTGCTACTTGCTGTTCCTTAAAAAAATGGTGAGTTACATTTTTTACATCTAAAAATGTCATTTTACTTCACAACCGCATCAGCAAATGATCGGTTAACTAGGTCTTCGTAGGATGGTTCAAAATCCAATACCCCAGCCTCCGTCATAACATCAAGTAAATTTTGGAACTCCTGATCATCGATGATAGGATCCTTCGCATAAGATTCCTGGTCGCGGTAACGTGTTACCACCTGCTCGATAATGGATTGCTCAGTGTCCTCGAAATAAGGAGCAATTGCTTTTGCCACTTCCTCACTCGATGCACTGTAAACCCATTGTTGTGCTTTATATAATGCTGTTGTAAAGCTTTCGACTAATTCCTTTTCTGTAAGAGTACTTTCCTTTGTCATAAACACTGTATATGGAATCGCACCAAGCTCTTCACCGAAAGAAGCAACGATCTTTCCGATACCCTGTTCTTCAAAAATACTCGCAGTTGGCTCAAAAAGCTGTACATAGTCGCCTGTACCAGAAGCAAAGGCGTTAGCAATATTTGCAAAATCAATATTTTGTATTAGCGTTAAATCATTTTGTGGATCAATGCCTTGCTGCTTCAGAACGAATTCGCCGGCCATTTGAGGCATCCCACCTACACGTTGACCTAAAAATGTACTTCCTTTTAATGCATCCCAGCTAAAGTCAACATCCTTATCGCGTGCCACTAAAAACGTTCCATCTGTTTGCGTAAGCTGTGCAAAATTGATGACAGCATCATTTGGATTTTGCCCCGCTACATAAATAGACGTTTCTGCCCCAATTAATGCAATATCAATTCCATCTGATAAAAGGGCTGTCATCGTCTTATCTCCACCGGGAATAGTTGAAAGCTTTATAGACAAACCTTCATCTTCAAAAAAGCCTTCTTCAATCGCCGCATAAAGAGGGGCATAAAAAATAGAACGAGTTACTTCACCGACTTTTACTTCCTGCAAATCCTTTTGTCCACATCCTGCCAATAACAATAAAACCCCTACAAAAAGGGCTGTTCGTAGCCATTTCATCTGGTCATCCTTTTCTCAAATAGTGTTGTAGTATCGTATGCAGCAGGAAGGTGAGAGGTGTTACATACAACTTTACATTTCACTAAGCTAAAACGTTCATGGTACGATAAAGATAATTATTTTTTGTTATAAGGTGGAGAGTGCGATGAATATAAATCATTTGAAAGGACAGCTTGCAAAGCCGCAACCCTTATTTTTAGGGGAGGAAACGGCCTTTCGTTCGGCAGTACTGATTCCTCTTGTTGAAAAAGAAGGGGAGTGGCATGTGTTATTTGAGGTGCGTGCATTAACAATGCGGAAACAACCCGGAGATATTGGTTTTCCTGGAGGGAAAATTGATGATACTGATGCATCTCCGCTTGCAGCTGCGCTTCGTGAAACGCATGAAGAGCTAGGAGTCGATCAACAATCGATTCAAATTTTGGGACACTTAAGCCCGTACGTTGTTTCACCATCATTTGTCGTCTACCCATTCATTGGCGTTATCGAGCCGTCTGAGCTGGATGCATTTAATAAGGATGAAGTCGAGGAACTATTTACGGTACCGCTGGATTGGCTACTGACACATGAGCCATATGTGCATTATATTCCGATAGAACCAAAGCCTTCGATTGATTTTCCATTTGACAAAATTGCGAATGGGGAAAATTATGAATGGCGCACAAGCCGTATGGAAGAATGGTTTTATGAATATAGAAACTACACAATATGGGGATTGACAGCAAGGCTATTAAAGTACTTTGTGGCAAAGATAAAATAAAATGGCTTCAATCTTTGGTGGCTGACACCAAGTCTAGCGTAATATTAAACAGGGAGCTGGATTAATTGCTTTGTATGATTATCCTGGACTTCACAACAGAGGGGACTGTTTAAGTAAGCTTCTACAATCATCATTTCATCAATCGATAAGTTTTTCGCAACCGGAACATTCAGTGAGCGAGTCGAGCAGTCATACATGAATTTAATCAATATTTTATTGTTTGTACGAAAATGGAGCCTTTGATTGTCTTTTGACGTGATAATAATCGTATAGCGACTCATTTTATTCCTCCTTTATTTATGTAATATTATAGTTTTCAGTGTGAAAAATGTAAATATTTTGATAATTGATGGGGTGCCTCAAAATAGAAGGCAAAAAGAAAATAACAGGCGATTTCTTTTTTTATAAAGAGAATAATCGCCTTTTTTAATTTTATACCTTTTTAAATACACGAACCTCAGATAAATGATTGAAAGATGTGCAAAGGAATTTAAAGATAGCAAACATATAGCCCTTTTCTAGAAACATCTAGGATTTATAAAAAAAATAGCATATGATAAAGGCATCGAAAAAAAACGGGAGGCAGTTATGAAAAGGAAAAAATTTTTATATTTAGGTATCGGGCTAGTAATTGCAATTGCTGCAGTATTGGACATTGCTTTTAAAGGGTTAGGATATCAACTGCTTCAAAAACTGTTTTAGTAGCAGTCTTCCCCGCTTCATTTATTAATGAAGACGGGATTTTTTTATTTTTAAAGCTGCAAATTGGGCGATTTTTATAAAAAGAGAAAATAGATATGATTTTTTCTTGGTGATATATAAATAAGAAGAAACTAATAGTAAAAAAATATAGTGAAAAAAGTTTTTAAAAACTGTTGACGGTTTATTAAAAGGAGTGTAATATTCTAATAGTCGTCAGCAACGAGCTGATAACAAAAAGCAAATGAACCTTGAAAACTGAACAAGCAACGTTAATGAAACAAGCTTCTTAAATGAAGCAAACAATAGATTATAACTTTTAATTAAGTTAAATCGCTAGCAAAGCAAATGAGCTTTCAAACT